>JAMOSM010000094.1 GCA_027063075.1 Nautiliaceae bacterium
TCAGTTTCTGAAAATCTTAAATTTTAATGAAAAAAAGCTTTACTTTAATAGAGCTTATATTCGTTGTCGTTATTATAGGCCTTTTGGCCTCTTTTGCCATTCCTAAATTTAAAAATCTTACAGCTCATGCAAAAAGTGCGGGTTTAAAATCTACAGTTACTTCCATTCAGGCTTCTATTGACAATATCCATGGCAAATGGATTATAAACGACAATTTTAAATGGATTGGGGCTGACAATCAGGACCACAGCAGTGACTTTAACTATACATCAGGATATCCTTCAAAACTTGATGCAAACAATGGAAAACTTTTTTCTTATGTTTTAAAAATTCCTCTAAATCCGTGTTCAGATAAAAAAAGCGGCTGTTTTGAGCAGGTTGATGATGTGACATATAAATACTATTTTAATCCTTCTAAATTTTATCAGTTAAGATATTTTTCTTCAAAAGGGACATTTGAGTGTAACAACAGTGATGAAAATGTTCAAAAAGAGTGTGAGAAAACTCTTTATTGAGGTATATAAATTTTAAAACCTTTTTTTTCTTTTGCAAGCGCAATCTTTCCGCCGTGTGCTTCTATAATTTCTTTACTCAATGCTAAACCTAAACCGTTACCTTTAGTTTTTGTTGATTTAAAAGGCTCAAATAGAATATTTTTATTCTCAAACTCTTTCCCGCTGTCATATATGTTAAATATATTATATTTTGGGTTTCTTTCATATAAAACTTCAATAATTCCCTCTTCTTTTTCATCTTCTTCTATTGCATCAATTGCGTTAAATATCATATTTTGAAGTACTAATAAGAGTAGGTTAAAATCGCCTTTCATTTCTATATCAGGTAAAAAGAATATAAATTTGATATCTTTTGAGTGTGAATAATACTTTATTGAATTTTTAATTTCTTTTTCAAGTTCGCTTACTCTAAAAGTTCTTAGGTTTAGTTTTAAGCCTTTTGAGAATAAAAGAGTCGATTTTATTATTCTTTCTATTCTAAAAACAGCGCTTTTCATCTCTTCGATTATTTCATTTTCTAAACATCTTTTTTTTAAAAGAGAGAGTAAAACCGAAATAGAGCCTATAGGATTTCTTATTTCATGGGCTAGATGGGCTGCCATTTGTCCCATGGCAATAAGTCTTTCATTTCTTTTTTGTTCGGTTATGTCTGTTGCACTTATTATTGTCTTGTCTTTTATTTTTGAGGACTGTATGAGATAATATTTTGAATTGACTTCAATTTCTCCTATATTAGGAATAAAATTAAACTCTTTTGCTTTTGAATTTTGAACAATAATTTCTCCGTTTTTGTCAATTACCCATAATGCCTGAGGTAAAAACTCAATTACCCCGTTTAAGATGTTTTTAAGTTCAATAAACTCTTTTTCAACTTCATATGTTTGAGAAATAAGTTTTTCAAGGTTTTGTAAAAGCTCTTCTTTAGAACTTGGAAGCTCCATTTCCAGCCTTTTTTTATTTTATATGAATTTACTATGTTGCGTGCAGGATTATATCAAGAATTTTGACAAATGTTATGATATTGATATAATTTGTTTGTTACTTATAACAAACAAAAGGCGGTATATAGTGCTTTTAACGACAAATAACAGAGTCAAAACCTAAAACAAAGCAAAAGAGTATAAAAGACTTGCATTGCCAAAATATATCAAAGAAAAATACAAAGTTAATTATCTCTACCTTTAAGATACCAAAACATATCCAAAACAAAGAGATAAAAGAAGTGCATATACATCCTTCCAAACCTTCCTATAAAGGAAGCTCTCTTTATAATTCGTAAGCATTTAGAAAGAGAAGTTCACTTGATATAATAATATAATACTCTAAGAGGAGATAGTTATGGAATATATGTATAATAATTTTTATGAGTTAGTCGAAAGAAATGCAAAAGAGTATGGGAAAAAAACTGCTTATTTTATTGATAATAAAAAAGTAAGCTGGCAAGAAGTTAAAAGAAAAATTGATTCTTTTGCAAGAGCCCTTGAACTTATGGGAATTAAAAAAGATGACAAAATTCCTATTTACATCGGAAATTCACTTGAGTATATTATTGCATTTCTTGGAATTCAAAAGCTTAGAGCCGTGCCTGTTCCTATAAACACTTTTTTAAAAGAAGATGAAATTGCTTTTATTTTAAATGATATTGATGCAGAAATTATGGTTGCTTCTTCAAAATTTGCAAACAATATTAAAAATATACGCCACAAAAGTAAAGTTAAAAAAATAATATGGGAAGGAAACTGTGAGAGGGTGGATGAAGATAATATCTCTTTTAATGAAATTCTATCAAACCTTGAGCCTCATGAAAAAATAGAGCTTCCAGAACTTAATGACTTAGCGGTAATTATATATACCTCCGGGACTACCGGAAAGCCAAAAGGTGCTATGCTTACCTATAAAAATATATTTTCTAATATTTTAGGGGTTAATAAAATTGTAAAAATTACTCAAAAAGACAGATTTATTGCCTATCTTCCTATGTTTCACTCTTTTACAATGACGGTCAATTTACTGCTGCCTTTATATTCGGCAAGCCCGGTTGAGATTATTCGTTCAATTATGCCTTTTAGCAATATTATAAAACAGACCCTTCTTAAAAGGGTTACAATTTTTACAGGTGTTCCTGATGTATATTCTGCTCTTAGCCGTGCAAAGCTTCCTTTTTATTTTCACTGGTTTAATAAAGTAAGATTTTACATCTCAGGTGCGGCTGCACTTCCAGGAGAAGTTCTTGAGAGGTTTTCTAAAAAATTTAAAAAAGGAAAACTTCTTGAAGGATACGGACTCTCTGAAACATCTCCTGTTGTTGCGGTAAATAGACCGCATTTTCAAAAACCGGGTTCAGTAGGTCCTGCGATTCCGGGAGTTGAAGTTAAAATAGTAAATGATGAACTTGTAGAAGTGCCTATAGGGGAGAGCGGGGAGATTATTGTCAAGGGTGATAATGTAATGAAAGGATATTACAAAAGGGAAGATGCAACGGCTGAGACTATTATAAACGGGTGGCTTAGAACCGGAGATATCGGAAAAATAGATGAAGACGGTTATATTTATATTTTAGACAGAAAAAAAGATTTAATAATCTCAAAAGGCGTTAATATTTATCCGAGGGAAATTGAAGAAGTGTGTATGAAATTTCCTGGAGTTAAAGAGTGTGCGGTTGTTGGACAAAAAGATGAAACGCACGGTGAAATACCGATAGCTTTTATTGAAGTTGAGGAGGGAATGAGTATTAAAGAAAAAGAGATTAAAAAGTTTTTAAAATCCTATCTTGCAAATTATAAAGTACCAAAACATATCTATTTTGTGGAAAATCTTCCAAAAAATGCAACAGGTAAGGTTTTAAAAAGGGTATTAAGAGAAAGAATAGAGGAGTATATAAAAACTTCTTAATGCCCTTGTATTGTTAAAGCTGCAGTTACATTAAAGTCATCTTTTGAATTAGCAGATTTAACTTCTAAAGTCCATTTTCCTAAAGAATTTTCATCTAAAAAGTTTGTAGATAGAAGTCTTGTGTTAGTATAACTCTCAGTTGTTGCATTTAAATCGTTTGGGGCATTTACAATAATACTTTTTGTGTTAGATGGAGATGTTAAAGAAATAGTTATCTCATTTACAGTAGCTTTTCCTGTTAGTGTTAAGTTCAAAATTGCACTTTCTACAGTGATATTACTTTTTACATCAAATGTTAATTTTACATCAGAAGATGACTTTGTGCTTGTGTTTGTTTTAGTTGTTTCTTTAATATCGTTAAATCCTCCAACACTTACAAACGTTTTTGCCATATTTACAGCAGCATTTGCATCTACTACTCCAAAGCCGTATTTGTAATTAAAATCAAGTCCTGCAGCGTTTGTTTGCCAGTTTGGGTCTTTTGCATCGTTTTTTCTTGCTGTTTTTGCTAAAATAATTTGAATATCTCTGTAAGTTAAATTTGGATTGGCTTCAAGCATTAAAGCTACAACCCCACTGACAATAGGAGCTGCTGAGCTTGTGCCGTTCATAAAATATGTATAATCGTAATTTTCATTTCCTTTTACATCAAAATGAGGAAGTAATGTTGCATATATATCTTTTCTGTCAAACCCTCTTTGATTTCCTGCCAAGTCTGTTGTTACAATTTGAATTGCATCTTGTTTTGTATAATTATAATTTACTCCTCCTCCGGGAGCTGATACTAAAATTGCTGAACCGGGAGTTGAATAAGATGTTGCTTTTCCATCGGCTCCTACCGCTCCTACTACTATCCAAAGCCCGTTTGTAACTATTTGTTCAAAGTTGGCATTACTTAGAGGTCCTGAGTTGCCTGCAGCTTTTACATAAACAGCTCCAAGCGAATTTCTTCCAAATTTTACTCCGTATTTAATTTGTCTGTCAAATGCACTAATGCCAAGGCCGTTTGCTTGTGCGGCATAATCATCTGATAAGCTGGTAGGGTCACCTCCCCACGAATTGTTGTAAATTGAAATGTTTTTTAAATTTCTAACTAGTGCATCAAGCATTCTGACAAGTTGAAGTTGAACTCCACTGTATTCTTGACTTGTTTCATTATTTTCTAATTCTAAGGCGTTTAAAGATGCAATTTTTGCATCTGGTGCTACTCCCCTTGTTCCAATGCCGTTCCATCCTTTTGCTGCTATAAGTCCTGCAACTGCGGTTGCATGTGCGCTGTCATAGCTGTAGGGATAAGTTGTAACTGGTGCATTTCCTATAGGAGTTGGATTGTTAGAAGCATTATGGTAATTGTATGAATCTTCCCAGTCAATATTGTCTTTTAGGTCTGGATGAAACATATCAACACCTGTGTCAATAACGGCTATTTTTATATTTTTTCCAGTTATTCCCTGTTTCCATACGGGTTCTACATTAATATCTTCTCCAGGTATGGCATTTGTTATTCCAAAATCCTGACCTGTATTTTTTAAATGCCATTGATATTGATATAAAGGGTCGTTGTTTGCTTCTTTATAAACATTGTCCTGATTGTATTGAGGGTTTTTTATGGTTACAGTTTTAATGTTTTTTGGAGTAAAGGTTGAAGTATTAAATTCTATTTTATTTAAAACAACGTCCACTTTATCTGTATAACAGTCAAGTAAAATTGCATCTATTCTAATATCTTTGTAGTCATTTTTGTCTATTGTAAATAGGGAATTTTTAGGGTCTATAAGTATTTCACTTAGTTTTATTTTCTTTTCTACTGCCATATCGTTTATAATATTTCCTGAGGAGCTTGAGTAGCCTTGAGCAGAGGTTTTTCCTATTTCTATTAAAGTATCATAGGTTGATAAAGAACATTTATTTGGTTTTATATCTAAAATTTCATAATTTATAGGATATTGAAGTTTATTATATGTTCTAAAAAGAGATTTTACTTCATTATTACAAAAACATATCCACTGATTATCAACTGTTGTTTTTGTTGATGTTCCTCCACCTCCACACCCTAATAAAAAAATAGTAACTGCGGATAATAGATATTTTTTCATAATAAATAGCCTTTTTATAGGCTATTATACTAAAAAAAAGAGGGAAATTAAAGAGCCTCTTTTGCTTTTTGAACTAACTGAGCAAATGCTTCAGGTTCATTCATTGCAAGGTCAGCAAGTACTTTTCTGTCAAGCTCTATGCCAGCTTTTTTAAGACCGTTTATAAATCTTGAATAATTTATATCGTTTAATCTGCAAGCTGCGTTAATTCTTATAATCCAAAGTTTTCTAAAGTCTCTTTTTTTCTGTTTTCTGTCTCTAAAAGCATATACTAAGCTTCTTTCAACTTGTTCTTTTGCTTTTCTAAAGTGTTTTCTTCTACCACTGTAGAAGCCTTTAGCCATTTTTAAAATTTTTTTATGTCTTCTTCTTCTAACTGTTCCTGTTTTTACTCTCATTTATCTCTCCTTGTTTTTGGCGTGCATCTTTTGCAACTTAGCGCTTTGCGCGAAGGCTTTAAGCCTTACTTTGCCTCTTCTTCACTTAAATTAAATACAAAGTAATAATTTTACTTCTTTAATATCTGTTTTTGCTACATATTTAGGCTGTCTAAGATTTCTTTTTCTTTTTTGTGATTTTTTAGTAAGGATATGGCTTCTATAAGCGCTTCCTCTTTTAATTTTACCGCTTTTTTTAACTTTAAATCTTTTAGCAGCCCCTCTGTTTGTTTTCATTTTTGGCATGATGGCTCCTTTTTGGAATTGAACTGAAATTATATCAAAAATTGTGTTAAAATTATATAAAAAAGGAAAATAATGAAGATTGAAAATTTCATTGATCCTGTTTATAAAGAAGAAATTTCAAAGATAGCTGATAAAACTTTAGAAGAAATTATAAAAGATATGAAATATCGCAAAATAGACAGGTTTTATATAACAAAAGAGAATTATCCTATTTATGTAATAAATCATTTAGAAATTATTGATATTTTTTTAAATAATAAATTATTTCTTCCGTTAGAAGAGTATATCAATGATAACGTAAATATAAAAGTTGTAGAATCTGAAAGACATATTATAGACACTTATAATTTTTTAAGAAAAAACAGAATGGAGTATGCTCCTGTTGTAAAAAATAACCAATTAATAGGAGAGGTTAGTTTTGCAACTTTAAGCTTAAAAATAAGTTTTATTGCAATAAAAGACCCATTGACAGCTACTTATAATCAAAAATATTTTAATGTATTGATAGAAGAGTATAATGAAATTTCAAGAGAACTTGGAATTATTATGATAAAAGTTGAGAATCTTTCTATTTATGAGAGTATTTATGGAATAGATGTGGTCAATAGAATATTAATTAAAATTGCTAATCTTATAAGAAATTCAATAAGGGATGTTGATTTTCTATTTAGAAACGATGATACATTTAAAATTTTGACGTTTAATAATGCAGAAATTACGATGAAAATAAAAGAAAGAATAGAAAACAGGCTTAAAAATTTTAAATCTTGTGAATTAACAGTACAGACTAAAGTAGTTGGAACACAGGTACCTGAAATTTCACCGAATATTATTTTAGCGGTAGAGGAGTTAGAGAAAAAATTAATTGAATGGAACTAAAGCGCTTCCCCAGGTAAATCCTCCTCCAAAAGCATCAAGGAGCATAATGTCTCCTTTTTTTAGTTTCCCTTCTTTAAACATATCGTTAATAGCCATAGGGATTGAAGCGCTTGAAGTATTGCCGTATTTATGAACTGTTAAAACTGATTTTTCTTTTGGCATATTTATGGCTCTTGCCACTGCGTCTATTATTCTGTAATTTGCCTGGTGAGGAATAAACCAATCAATATCATCACTTGTCATACTGTTTCTTGATAAGATGTCTTTAACACTTTGAGATAAAGTTTTAACTGCTACTTTAAATGTTTCATTACCTTTCATTTCAAGATAAATTCTATCAGTGTCACATCCGTATTTTACTCCACGTCCCGGGGTTATCAAATAATCTTGGTATTTTCCGTCAGCGTTAATATCTATGTCTATAATTGCTTCATCTTTATTCTCTGTAGCACTGATTATTGCAGCTCCCGCACCGTCTCCGAAGAGTACGCATGTTGTTCTGTCTTTCCAATTTACTATTTTGCTGAGTGTTTCAGCTCCAATAATTAAAACATTTTTATACATTCCGCTTTCAATAAAAGCTTTTGCATGGGCTAAGGCATAAATAAAACCTGTGCATGCCGCACTTATATCAACAGCAGGTCTTATAATTCCAAGCTTTTCTGCTACAACGCAGGCGGTTGAAGGCATTGTAAAATAATCAGGGGTAATTGTTGCTATAATTATCATATCTATATCTTCTGGCTTCATATTAGCATTTTTTAAAGCGTCAAGTGCGGCTTTGTATGCTAAATCGCTTGTTACTTCATTTTGAGCTATATGGCGGGTTTTTATACCTGTTCTTTTTGTTATCCATTCGTCATTTGTATCTACAATACGTTCTAAATCTTTATTTGTTAAAATTTTTGGAGGTACATATGCTCCAATTGATTTAAATTTTGCATACATTAATGAACCTTTAAAGACTCTTGTATTTTTTTTGTAACATCGTTTTCTACATATTTAATAGCCTGAAAAACAGCATTTTTTATAGCTTTAGAGTTGCTTTTACCGTGTGCTATTATAACGCACCCATTTACTCCAAGTAAAGGAGCTCCGCCATATTCTGCATAATCTGTTACTTTTTTTAACCCTTTAAATACAGGTTTTAAAAGAAGGGCACCTATTTTTTGTAAAAGTCCCGAATTTTTAATTTCATTTTTAATAAGTGTTCCTATTGTCTCTGCAACACCCTCGCTTGTTTTTAATACAATGTTTCCTATAAAGCCGTCAGTAATTATAACGTCTGTTTCACCTTTAAAAATATCTCCGCCTTCTACGTTTCCTTTGAAATTAGGAAAAGACTTTTTTAACATTTTAAAAGCTTCTTTTGTAACAGAATTTCCTTTACTTTCTTCTTCACCGTTGCTTAATAGTCCTAAAGTTACATTTTCTTTGTTTAATACAACTTTAGCATAAACTTCTCCCATTAATCCAAATTGATACAGGTTTGTAGCATCGCAATCTACATTAGCTCCTACATCAAGGACTAAAGAGTAGCTTTTTTTTATTGTAGGCATAAAAGTTACAATAGCAGGTCTTTTAATGCCTTTTATTCTTCCAAGTTTAAGAGTAGCTAAACTCATACTTGCGCCACTGTGTCCAGCACTTACAACTGCATCTACTTCTTTGTTTTTTAAAAGTTCGATAGATTTATAAATAGTGCTTTCTTTTCTTTTTAATGCTTCTGTGGCGCTCTCTCTCATCTTTATAAAATCTTCACTATTTATAAATCTAACCCTGTTTAATAATTCATTTGGAACTAAGGGTTTTATAATTTTTTCATCGCCTACTAAATAAGCTGTAAAATCTTTTTCTTTTAAGGCTTTAACCACCCCTGTTACTATAGGTTCGGGACCGAAGTCCCCTCCCATTGCATCGATTGCAATTTTCATTAATACTCACCGCAACTTAGGCATACTCTGTGAGGTCTTTTGTAAGCGCCACAGTTAGAGCATTTAATTACAGTAGATAATTTAATTTTATAATGAGTTCTTCTTTTTGCTGCTCTTGTTTTTGAATTTCTTCTCTTAGGAACTGCCATTTTATCTCCTTAAAATTCTTTGTTAAAATCTTCTTTTTCGCAACTTTCACAAACATTATAGTCATTTTTTATTGATTCGATTTCACTTTTTAAAATCTCTTCTAAATCAAATTTTTCCTGCTCTATAATGTCATATTCTTCATCAAATCCGCTGTAAGGAGGCTTTACAACTTTAAATTTTACATCTTCGTTTATATTTCTCTTAAAAGTATTTAAACATTTTACGCATTCAACTTCAATCTCACCGAAAATTTTTCCGGTGATTGTAATTGAACCATCTTTGTTTTTAACGCTCTCACCCTCTAATGTGAGGTTTTGAAAACTTTTATTTACTTTCAATTATAAAATCTCCCTCTCAGCGAAAAAGAATGCAATTTCTTTTTTTGCATTTTCTAAACTGTCACTTCCATGAACCGCATTTGCTTCAATGCTTTCTGCAAAATCAGCTCTAATTGTTCCAGGTTCTGCTTCTTTTGGGTTTGTTGCACCCATAAGTTTTCTGTTTTTAGCTACTGCATCTTCACCTTCAAGTACCATTACCACTACAGGTCCGCTGCTCATATATTCGCATAAGTCGTTAAAAAATGGTCTTTCTTTATGAACTTCATAAAATTTTGCCGCATCTTCTTTTGTCAGTTTGATTTTTTTACAAGCTGCAATTCTCAGACCGTTACTTTCGAATCTGTCGATAATTTTACCGATTACGTTTTTTGCTACTGCGTCAGGTTTAATGATTGATAGAGTTCTTTCCATTTGCTCTCCTTGAGTTTTTAGAGAGAAATTATACAAAATTTTGAAGAAAAAAAGAAGAGAGGGAAATTAGCAAGTTTCTACTGCTGGTGTTCCCGGCTCACATCTGTTTGGATGGCAAGTTTGACCTTCTTTGCACTCATCCCAAACGATACATCCCTCAGTAGGACAAGCTTCTGCACATGCAGGAACTTCATAGTATCCTACACACTCAACACATTTGTCTGGATATACGTAATAAATTTCTTCTCCTGTTGGGTTTTCGCTGTCATCAACGATTGCTTCTACAGGGCATTCGTCGATACAAGCTCCGCAGTTAATACAAATATCAGTAATTTTTACTGCCATTTTATCTCCTTTTTTTTGTTTAATTGTACTTAAAAATATATCATTAAATTCTTAATATTTGCTTAAAAACATCTCTTTTATCTTTTTTTGTTTCTTTTTGTGACACCTATTTTAAATTAAGAAATTCTTTTATCTCTTCTACTTTGTCTGTTTTTTCCCAACTAAACTCTTCTCTTCCAAAATGTCCGTAAGCTGCGGTTTTTTTATAAATCGGTTTTAAAAGGTCTAATGTTTCAATTATTCCTTTTGGAGTTAAGTCAAAAAGTTTTTTTACAGCTTCTTCAATTTTTGTTTCATCCACTTTTGCAGTTCCGTGTGTATCTACATAGATACTAACAGGTTTTGTAACCCCTATTGCATAAGCAATTTGTAAAGTAAGTTTATCCGCAACTCCTGCAGCTACAAGGTTTTTTGCCACATATCTTGCTGCATATGCTCCGCTTCTGTCTACTTTTGTAGGGTCTTTTCCACTAAATGCCCCACCCCCATGAGGTGCCGCACCTCCATAAGTATCTACAATGATTTTTCTACCGGTAAGTCCAGCATCTCCCTGAGGACCACCTATTACAAACTTTCCTGTAGGGTTTATAAAATATTCAACGTTTTTGCTAAGCATAGTAGCAGGAATTACCTTTTTAATAACTTCTTCAATTACCGCTTCCTTGATTTCAGAGTAGTTAATATCAGGTTCGTGTTGGGTTGATACCACTACTTTTTCTACACTAACAGGTTTTCCATCTACATATTTAACGCTAACCTGAGCTTTTCCATCAGGTCTAAGCCATGGAATGATTGCTTCTTT
>JAMOSM010000095.1 GCA_027063075.1 Nautiliaceae bacterium
AAAATAAAAGAAAAAATAAAAAGAAAGAAGGATAAGAAATTATCCTAAGAATGGGTTAGCGTATAAAGCGATAAGTGCAAGTACAAGTGCATAAATAACTTGTGCTTCAATCATCGCAAGTGCGATGAACATTGTACCCATAAGTTTACCACCCATTCCTGGGTTTCTTGCAGTACCAGCGATAGTTGCCGCAGAAGCGTGTCCCATACCGATTGCACCACCAAGTGCCGCTAAACCAAGACCTACAACAGCTGCAATTACGCTGTATGCTTTAATCATACTTTCTCCATCGCTTGCAAAAGCGAATGCTGCAAAAATAGCCATAAGTGCTACGATTTTTTTCATTGTTTCTCCTTGTGATATTCTATTACGTTACGTCCGTTCGGCTTGCGTGTCCCTACTTAACACGTAACGCATTGAAATTATAAGTAAAATAATAAAAAAACGCAATAATTTTTCATCTGTTTTTAATAAAATCTTTTATTCTTTTAGCTCCTTTTTTAAGTTCTTCAATATTTTTAGTATAAGCAATTCTTATAAAGTTTGAATAATTTCCAAAATCAATCCCCGGAGTTGTGGCTACTTTTGCTTTTGTTAGGAGTTCATTGCAAAATTTTAAAGAGTCGTTTGAATATTTGCTAATATCACACCATAAATAAAAAGCTCCCTCAGGTTTTGCCATAGGAAAAATTTCTTTTAGCTCGTTATATAAAAAGTCTCTTCTTTTTTGAAATTCTGTTTTTATCTGATTTAAATATCTATAATCAAAAGCTTCTAAGGCTGCGTATTGAGATAGGGTAGGGGCTGAGATTAGTATGTTTTGAGCAATAATTTCAGCCTCTCTTGTTAAATCATCCGGTACAATCATCCATCCTATTCTAAGACCCGGCATACAAAAAAATTTGCTAAATCCGTTTATTACAATTGCATTTTTATTATACTTAAGAGCCGTTGTATAATCATCTGTATAAACAAGACCGTGATATAATTCATCACTTATTAACAAAATATCATTTTTTTTGCAAAACTCACATATTTCTTTTAACTCTTGGCTTGAATATACGTTGCCTGTTGGATTGTTTGGAGATGAAATCATTAAAGTATCAAATTTATAATTTTTTAAAATCTCAGGTGATAGTTTATATTCAGGAAAGGATGTCGGGATTTTTATAAACTCTTTATTTTCAAGCTTTGCAAAATTTTTATAGCATGGATATCCGGGAGTTTGAGTTGCTATTTTTTTTGCAAAATAAAAGGCTATTAAAAAAGCAGTGGAAGTTCCTGTGGTGATTATAATATTTTCTGGATTTACATCTACTTCATAAAAATTTTTATAATGAAGCGCTATTTTTTCCCTTAAAGATTCAATTCCTTTAGCTTCTGTATAGTAAAATTTTTCATCTTCAACTGCTTTTAAAAGAGCGTTTTTTATTTTAGGGCTTGGAGATAAATCTGGTTCTCCTATCTCAAGATGGACTACATCTTCAATTTCTCTTGCTTTTTTTAAGATATCCATTACAATAAAGGGTTTCATCTTTTTCCTTTTTGTATAATTTTATCAAAAAGGGTTTAAATGGGATATTTGTTATTGATTACAAATTGAATTAAAAGAGAGAAATTTTAAGTTTAAGT
>JAMOSM010000096.1 GCA_027063075.1 Nautiliaceae bacterium
TTATAACTTTCTTTGAGTTCGTCAAATTCCTTGACAAACGATCCGCATTCATCACAGGGTTTGTTTTTTTTCATATGTTCCACAAGTTTTATTACCGTCTGCGATGCTTTATGTATAATAATTGCATATAACAGATAAAATATCACTATCAAAAACATAAAAATAAAAATTAAATTATTAAACAGCTTTTCTAAATCCTGTTTTAAATCTTTTACGTCAAAGACCGTTTTTATAATAACCCTATTATCAGACCTGTCGAATACGGAATTGATAAGAGAGTACATTATTAAGACGTTGTTTTTTAAATCTAGCCTTTTTATAATATTGTTGTTTTTTACAAACATTTCAAGCATTTTATTAAATGTTATTTCATTTTGTCTGCTTAAATTCTCTTTAGCATAATCTGAGTTGCATCTGATAATATCGTTTAAAACTTCTAAAGAGTTTTTGTATAGTACATTAAGCGGCAGTTTCTTCTGATATCTTTTATGAATGTTGATTTTATATATCATAAATTTATTAACAAAATACAAATCCAAATTTTTAAGGACAGGTTTTATAAAATTATAAACTTTTTTTATTTCGTCATAAATATCTATAACATAAGCAAGCTGTAAAAGGTATTTTCTATCCGGCGATATTATTAAATAATATTTTTTTAAATTCATTGAGGCGATATCTATAAATATCGGTGAAATGTCTATCTCTTCTTTTCCGTTAAACACCGAATCGAGAACTTTTTTTATTGAAGGAAGTTTGCCAAGGTCATATCCTATATCCGGCTTGTACGTCGCATCTACTATTTTATATTTTCTGTTTATCAGAAAAATTTCATAATGCCCGTTTTTAATATCAGAATTTAAAATTTCTGATATTTTTTGTAAATTATTTTTGTTGTTATCATATAAAAACTGCAACAGATAAAGTTTTTTGATATCAATATCTTCATGAGCTTTAAAGGCAAAGAGGGCTTTATCAAAAACATTTTTAAATTTTTCCTTTACCCGAAGGGACTGAAAGGCGTATTTGTTTATATAGCTTTGAATTAAAATATCTTTGGAATTTCTGTATTGAATATAAATAAAAAAAATTGTAACACCCGCTACTAAAACAAAAAAGGAGAAAATGACTTTGTTTAAAGTTATTTTATTTTTTGTCAAACCTGTATCCTATACCCACTACGGAAGTAATATAGTCTTTAGGCAGTTTACTTTTAAGTTCGCTGACCAGCTGTCTTAGAGGATACTCTTTTTTTGTTTCATCTTCCCAGACATAATTTACAATCTCTTCTTTTGTAACAGTTTTTCCCATGTTTTTCAATAAAATTGCAAGAAGCCTTTTTTCTTTTTTCCTGAGATTTGCCATAACTCCGTCGATATACAGATCCAATGTATCAAAATAAAACTCCAAATTATCAAATGCTATTTTGTTTTTTTCTTTATTCTTATCACATGTTTCTTTTTTTACTTTGAGCCAATGGTTGATTCTTAAGAGCAACTCTTCGGAATGAAACGGTTTTTTTATATATTCATCACATCCGTCATGATTTTCCCCGTAAGCTTTTTCCATATCCTCAATCTCCGCAGATGCGGTTATCATAATTATTATCGCATTAGGACTTTTGTGTCTTA
>JAMOSM010000097.1 GCA_027063075.1 Nautiliaceae bacterium
GATTTCTCCTAAAAAGGGGGAATATATATGCAAAGCACCAACAGCTACAGGCTTTTTTTTGTCATAAATAACCTGATAAGAGCGTATGTTTGTAGCTATTTCATCATCATCCCTATAAAGAATAATTCCCTCTTTTACATATGGCTCAAGAACTGTTTTTATATCTATAATCTCACTCAGAGTCGGTTTTTTTATCTTTAACATTCTCACCCCATAAAATTTCATTAATTTTTTTTCTAACCTGTTCAATCCCTCTTTTTTTAAGATTTGATACAAACAAGGCATCAGGGTATTTTTGTTTTAGCTTAGAAAGCTCGCTCTGTTTTAATTTATCTATTTTTGTAAATACAGTCAAAAGCTGCTGGTCTTTTCTCATAAAAGATTTTAAATACTCATCTACATTATTATCAATATCCAAATTAGGATGCCTAGCATCTCTTAAATGAATAAAAAGTTTAATATTAAATCTGTTTTTTAAAAATTCATCCAAATTTTTACCCCAGTCTTTTAACATAGATTTTGAAACTTTTGCATAACCAAACCCTGGTAAATCCACAAGAATATACTTTTTACCTTCATCCTCTACTTCAAAAAAATTAATAAGTTTTGTTTTACCGGGAGTTTGAGAAACCTTTGCAATTTTCTGATTAGTAAAAGAGTTTAAAAAACTGCTTTTTCCAACATTACTTCTACCAAGTAATGCAACCTCAACAAAATTAGGTTCAATAGCTTCTTTTATAGTAGGAGCCGATTTTAAAAATTTTACTTTCATTAATCCACCTTTATTATAATATTTACAGGTTTTTTATTACCTATTACATTTACATCTTTTGTAAATCTGTTTATTTTTATCTTATCCGCACTTATACTTTCATTTGTCTCAAGTTTTTTAACATATGCATTTTTAAGTAATAAAATATCTCCAGATTTTATAAAATATTCCAATTTCTCACAATGACCCTGATAAGTTATATTATTATCTAATACAAATTTAAACCTGACATTTCCTATCGCCTCAAATTTTACAGGTTTTTTTTGCTTGTTAAAATAAATTATCATCTCATCAGACAAAATATTATCTTTGCCCTTTGTAGCATTAACATCACCTGTAAAAACACTTTTTAAGCGTTTAGAATCATACACAAATTTTTGACTTTTTATATGAAGTTCTTGAGCAAAAAGCCAAAGTGATAAAATTATTAACAAAAGCTTTTTCATTATTTAACCTTTAAAAAGTAATTAATATTTTCAGCAAAAATATTTTTATTAGAATCTATAAAAAAGCTACTTCCATAACCTCTGTAATTAGCTGATAAAATTTCAAATTTAGAACCTCTTAAGGTTTTTTTCAATTTATTATAAACTGCAAAATCAGAAGAGACATTATAATCTTTGTTTGAATATTTTAAAATATAAACCTTAAGCTCAGGTTTATTATATACTGCTTTTTTTGCAAAAAAATCTTCGTGCTTTAATAAATCAAAAAAAGTAAAATTAAAAGCCACTATTTTTTTTTCGAAAATATTTAACTTATCAAAAGACCCCATCTTAGTTAAATTTACTTCATAAACAAAATATCTCCCCTTATCAATCTGCATAGGAATAAAATTTTTTATTTTATATTCTTTAATTACCTTCACATTTTTTATTTCTAACAAGGGATATAAACTAATTCCTAAAATAATTAAAATAAAAACTACTGCTCTAACCATAATGAAACAAATTTTTTATATAAATTCTCTTCTTTTAATAAAATTTCCACCATCTCAGCAACAGCCCCATCTCCTCCTTTTTTTGTAAGGGGATATTCAACATAATCATAAACAAAGGGATTAGCATCTGCTGGGGCAAATGTTTTTTTTGCAAGTTTCATCATAGATAAATCATTCATATCATCCCCGATAACCGCCACTTCATTAAAAGAGATATTAAGCTCTTCTATAATTTTCTCAAGCTCCTCTTTTTTATTTCTAACTCCTTGTCTTACTATCCCAATTCCAAGCTCTTTTGCACGTCTGTCTACTATCTTTGAAACTCTCCCCGTAATAATCGCACTCTTTTTTCCAAGCCTGTTCCAAGAAGAAACCATAAGGCCATCTTTAATATTAAAAGCCTTAAGTTCCTCTCCATCGTTTCCATAATATATTTTACCATCGGTTAATGTACCATCAACATCAATTACAATCAGCTCTGTCATAACACACCTTTAGTAGAAGGGATTCCAGATTCTCTGTAAGTTAAAGCCCTTCTTAAAGCCACTGCAAACGATTTAAAAGCACTCTCTATTATATGATGTTTGTTTGTTCCTCTTTTATAAACAATATGAGCTGCTATTTTGAAGTTAAACACAAGTGATTTAAAAAATTCCTCTATAAGCTCTAAATCAAAATCTCTAATCCTTCCATCTGGAATTTCATAAACAAGATAAGGTCTTCCGCCTATATCCAAATCCACCTCAACTGCCGCTTCGTCTAATACAGCCACTGCGTTTGCAAATCTTTCTATATTTTTTACAGGAAAAATTTCTTTATACAAAGCCTCCCCTAAAACAATACCAACATCTTCAACAGTATGATGATAATCGACATCAATATCCCCGTCACAAAAAATTTCCATATCAATTCCACTGTGTTTTGCAAAAGTTTCAAGCATATGGTCAAAAAAACCAATACCAGTTGAAATATTACTTTTACCGTTTCCTTTTATATCAATTTTAATATCTATTCTCGTCTCTTTTGTCTCTCTTTTAATATGGGTCATATTAATCTCCTACCACAAATCCACTTATTTTATTTTTTAACATAAATTTTTTTGCTTCTTTGTATGTTCTAAATCCACTTATATAGACTTTATAAAAAATATCTTTTTGAACTATAACAGTATTATATCCTAATTTTTGGTATTTTTGAGACAACTTTTTTGCTCCCGATTTTTTTAAAAATGCACCTACTTGAACTTTATACCCGCTTATATAATTTTTTCCTTTAAAACCAACTACAACTATCTTAACAGGAGCAGTACCTGTTACATCAAGCCCTATTTTTTTCCCAGCTGCATAACTTAAATCTATAATTCTTCCTCTGATAAAAGGGCCTCTGTCATTAATTCTTACAATAACACTTTTATTATTATTTAAATTTATAACTTTTACAATAGTATTCATAGGAAGTGTTTTATGAGCGGCTGTATATGCATACATATTATAAACTTCTCCGCTGCTTGTATATCTCCCGTGAAAATTAGGACCATACCAGCTTGCAATCCCCCTTTCACTCCATCCTATATAAACCTTATTCAAAGGATAATATACCCTTCCTCTAACATAATAGGGTTTTTGAGTTTTTTTTGTTGAAGTGTTAAGCTGTATAGGTTCATTATAATACTTTTTGTTAGCACATCCTAAAAATAGTATAAAAATTAAAAAACTTACTACTCTCATTTTTTACCTTAACTTTTGAGGAATTTTTAAGACCTGTCCGACTCTTATAATAGAACTGTTTAAATTATTTACTTTTTGAATTTTTTTATAAGAAATGCCGAATCTTTTTGCAATTTTTAAAAGAGAGTCTCCAGGTTTTACAATATATTTTACATATCTTTCATTTAAAGGTATTATTAATCTCTGTCCAACTCTTAAAAATCTTCCTACTCTGTTATAATCCTTTAATATTTTAACCTTTGTATCAAATTTTTTAGCTATTTTATATAATGTGTCTCCTTTTTTTACCTTATAAATATAAATATATCTGCTTTTACCTCTGAAATGCTCCTTAAAAAAAGCAAGTTTCTGATAAGGTATGTAAATATAATATTTATAAGGAGGAGTAAAAGCATATCTAAGATGCATATTATTTGCTCTTAGCGTTTTATAATCAATATCAAGAAGTCTGCTAACAGAATATAAAGAAGTTCCCGGTGGAACGCTTACTTTATTAAAAGTAGGAGTTACTCCACTATTCAAAACGTATGCATTTGAATATTTTAAAAATTCATTACTATTAAGTAAAAAACTAAGAGAAACTACTTTTAAAATATAATTTCTTGTCTCTTTTGGAAGATATTGCCTTTTTAAACCTTTTTGATATCTTAAAAGTTCATCTAAAGAAACATCTATGTATGAAAGTTTTTTGTAAAGTATATAAAGTTTTTTAAAACTTTTGCTTCCGTATCTTTGATAAGCTTTTATAATTTTTCTATACTCTTTTATTCTTTTGTCTTTTCTACATCTTTTTCCAAGACTTTTACAAAGTTTATCTACTTTTGCCCTCACAACTCCTTCAACCGTTCTAGCTTCCCCGGCGTTATAAGCCATAATTGCAAGATACCATTTTCCAAAAAAATCATGCAGATATTTTAAATAATCTATTGCGGCTTTTGTAGATTTAACAGGATCTTTTCTCTCATCTACATACTCATCTATCCTAAGACCAAACCTCTTAGCAGTCGCTGGCATAAACTGCCAAAGCCCTATGGCTTTTTTATGAGATTTTGCACTCATAGAAAAATAACTCTCAGCCATTGCAACTGCTACAAGCTCTTGCGGAATTTTAGAAGAGATTATTTTTTCTTTAATAACCGGCAGAATTTCAAAACCGTTTTCTAAAATATTTAGAAAATATCTTTTTTTTCTTTGAGAATATTCTTTGTATTTTTTCTTTAAATCTTTATTAAATAAAAACTTATCGTTTATATCTAAAGACCTAAGCACATTAACATTGCTATTACTGACTACATCCGCAAACAAAAAAGCAGTAAAAATAAAAAACAAAAATTTTTTCATATTTTAAAAAGCCTTCTTGCATTTTCTGTTGTAATTTCTTCAACATCCTCTTTGCTAAGATTCCAAAGTTCAGCTATCTTATCTCTAATAAGAGTTGTATACATAGGTTCGTTTCTTTTGCCCCTGTATGGATGAGGTGTAAGATAAGGGGCATCAGTTTCAATTACTACTCTGTTTTTTGGAATTTTTGGAAAAACATTCACAAGTTTTTTTGCATTTTTAAATGTAATTACCCCGCCTATTCCATAATAAAACCTATCGGAAAATTTTAAAAGCTGCTCAGCTGCATTAAAACAGTGAAAAACTCCTTTAATTTCAGGATGAGATTCTATTACGTTTACGCTATCTTCCGTAGCTTCTCTAATATGAACAATAATAGGTTTATTATACTTTTTTGCAAGTTCAATCTGTTTATGAAAATATTCAATTTGCTTTTCTCTTTGTTCTTTATCTTTCACCCAGTAATAATCAAGCCCAATTTCACCTACAGCCACACATTTTGGATGATTTATAAAGCAGGTTATCAGTTTTTCATCATACTTATTAATATCAACCGGATGAAAACCTACAGCAAAATAAACATTATCATATTTTTGTGCAAGTTCTATTGCCCTTGGCAAATCAACTGGGTCAGCTGCCGGAATTATAAATTTTTTAACCCCTGCATCTTCTGCTCTTTTTATAACCTCATCTACATCGTCTAAAAACTTTTTATTATCAAGATGAGTATGTGTATCTATTATCATCTGTTCCCTTTTGTAACAAATTTTTTAAATAAAATATATTAATTTGTAAAGTTTGGTAACTTTTAAATATAATTGTACAAAAAAAGGAGCTGTAATGGCAAATAAACCAACTTTCACAAAAGAAGAAGCATTAGAATATCATGCAAAACCGGTCCCTGGTAAAATTGCAATTGAAGTAACAAAACCTGTTAGAGACTCAAGAGACCTTTCAATTGCATACAGCCCTGGTGTTGCAATTCCTTGTATTGAAATCGATAAAGATGAACAATTAGCTTATACTTATACAAACAAAGCTAACTTAGTAGGAGTTGTAACAGATTCAACTGCAGTACTTGGACTTGGGACTTTAAAACCTGTTGCAGGTAAGCCTGTTATGGAAGGTAAAGCTGTACTTTTTAAAAAATTTGCATTTATAGATGCTTATGATATTGAACTAAAAGAGAGAGACCCTGAAAAAATTATTGAAATCGTAGAAGCAATTTCTCCAACATTTGGTGGAATTAACCTTGAAGATATTAAAGCACCAAAATGTTTTGATATCGAAAAAGAATCACAGGCAAGATGTGATATTCCGATTTTCCACGACGACCAACACGGAACAGCAATTATTTCATCTGCGGCAATTATCAACTGGGCAAAACTTGAAGGAAAAAAACTTGAAGACCTTAGAGTTGTAATTATCGGTGCCGGTGCTGCAGGACTTGCGGCTGCTGAAATGTATAAAGCTCTTGGAATCAGAAATATGGTTCTAACTGATTCTAGAGGTCCTATTACTAAAAAAAGAGATGATTTAAATAAATATAAAGAACCGTGGGCAGTTGATGAAGATATTGAAACATTAGCTGACGCTCTAAAGGGTGCTGATGTTGTAGTTGGTAACTCAGTAGCAAATTGTATTACTCAGGATATGGTAAAAACTCTAAATCCAAATGCACTGCTTCTAACTCTTGCAAACCCGGACCCAGAAATCAAACCAGAACTTGCTCTTGAAGTTAGACCTGACTTATACATAGGAACTGGAAGAAGTGACTATCCAAACCAAGTAAATAACGTATTAGGATTCCCATTTATTTTCAGAGGTGCTCTTGATACTCACGCAAAAGCTGTAAATATGGAAATGAAAATAGCGGCTGCTAAAGCACTTGCTGATTTAGCTGAAAAACCTGTACCTCAATACGTAAAAGATGCTTATAGTGGAGCTGACTTGAAATTCGGAAAAGATTATATCCTTCCAAAACCGTTTGACAGAAGAGTGTTTGTTGATGAATCAGCAGCAGTAGCAAGAGCGGCACTTGAGAGCGGTGTTGCAAGAATTCAAGTTAATGATATTGATAAATGGGTTGAGGGTTACAAACAACATCTGATAAATATGCTTAAAGAAAAAGAAGGAATAGATTATTACGCAGAGTAGTTCCTTTGCCCTTTTGGGCTTTTTATTTTATTAATTTTTGTATTTTTATTCTTTAAAAAATTAACATAATAAAATTACTCTTAACTTGAAACCTGATTAATTCTCTGCTATAATCCTTCAAAAAAGGAAAAAGATGCTAAAAATAGGAATCGTCACTATTAGTGACAGAGCAAGCGCTGGAATTTATGAAGATAAAAGCGGAAAAGAAATTGAAAAGTTTTTACGAAAAAACATAACAAACGAATTTGAAATAGTTTATAGATTGATTCCTGATGAATTTGATGATATTGTAAAAACTTTAAAAGAACTTGTAAATGAAAAATGCTCTCTTATCCTAACAACCGGAGGTACAGGCCCTGCCCCAAGAGACATAACTCCTGAAGCCACAAAAGAAGTAATTGAAAAAGAACTTCCGGGATTCGGAGAGCTTATGAGAATGCACTCTTTAAAATATGTTCCAACTTCAATTCTTGCAAGAGGAACTGCCGGAGTTGTTAAAAACAGCTTTATTTTAAATTTGCCTGGGTCTCCAAAAGCAATTCGCGAAAACCTTGAAGCAGTATGGGCGGCAATTCCTTATGCAGTTGATTTAATAGGAGGAGATTATATTGAAAGTCCAACAGCCTTTAGACCTAAAAAGAAAAATTAAAGTATTTATATTAGCTTCAAAAAAAGAGCTTTTTATTCTGCTCTTTTCTATTATTATTTTTATTCCAACTCAAAATATTACTTCAAAATATATAAACAACTCTTTAAAACAGGCAGGGATTACTTATCTAATCACCAGAAGTATAAATGCTACTGTATCAATTATAAAACACTCCCAGATAAATTTTAATGCCGGAATTGGAGGAAGTATTGCAATAGGCGAAGCACTTGATCCGATTGATGATGCAACTGAGAGATTTTCAGACCTTTTGACACTTGGAATATGGGCAATTGGAAGTGAAAAGGCAATTTACGAACTGACAAATTTTAAAATTTTTGGAATTTTATTGTTAGTTTTAGCAATATTAAATTTATTTATTAAAAATAAAGCCCTCTATAAAATTTTATTAATTTTTATTTTTATAAAAATATTTATTCCATTTAGCGCATATATCTCTTATACAGCAGATAAATATTACTTTTCTCCTCAAATTTCAAAACTAAATAAAACACTACTACCTGCTCTCTCACACAAAATAACTTTAGAAATAGAAACTACACAACAAAGTTCCATTTTTGATAAAATAAAACAAAGCCTTTCAGCAACAACATCTTATATAGAAAAAATCAAAGAAATCAGTAAGTATTATATAAGTCATTCAACAAAAATAATCAACGCTCTTTTAAATCTAGGATTTTTATATCTTGCAAAATTTTTGTTAAATATTATTTTTCTTCCTCTATTGCTATTTTATATTATAAAAAGCGTAATTGAAGATTAAAGAAGAGCTTCGATTTTATTTTCAAGTTCCCTTATCTTTCTTCTTAACTGCTCATTCTCCACACGAAGTTGAGCATTTCTGTTTTTTATAGCTTTTAAATCGTTTTTTAATTTATTCATTTCTTCATTTAAAAGCTCCAAATTCCCAAGAGACCTTTGAAGTTGAATTTGATATTTTTTAATTAAAATTTCCGCATCTCTTAAAGCATGTTTGAGGTGTTTTCTTTTTTCTTCCGTTTTTTCATAAAGGTGTTTATAATAAAACATCTTAAAAAGTAAAATTAAAATAACTAAAAAAATAAAGGAGAGAAAAAGCCAGTTAAATATCAATTTTTTCTACCCTTCTTTTATGCCTCCCTCCTTCAAACTCACTGTTAAGCCAACCTTCAAGAATTGACTCAATTTCTCCAAGACCTACAATTCTTGCACCAAAACATAATATATTAGCATCATTATGACGTCTTGCCATTGAAGCCGTATAATAATCATGACAAAGAGCCGCACGAATACCTTTATGTTTATTAGCTGCAAGACTCATTCCAATACCGCTTCCACAAATTAAAATTCCCATACTTCCTGGAGTGTTTTTTACAGCCTCAGCTACTTTATGGGCATAATCCGGATAATCTACACTCTCATTTGAATAAGTCCCAAGGTCTTCTACTTCAATTCCTTTTTTTTGTAAATATTCAATTACAAAAGGCTTTACCTCAAATCCTGCGTGGTCTGTTCCGATAAAGTATTTCATTTACTTCCTTTTTTTACTAAAATTATAACAAAAAAGGATAATTATGAAACTCGGAGTAAATATAGACCATATAGCAACCTTAAGAAATGCAAGAAAAATAAACGAACCCGATCCTTTAATGGCTTTACAAGTTTTAAAAGAAGCAGGAGCCGACCAAGTTACGATTCACTTAAGAGAAGACAGACGTCATATCACAGATTTTGATGCCAAAAGAATCTGTCAAAACAGCTTTTTGCCTGTAAATATGGAATGTTCTATAAATCCCGAAATTATTGATATCATCTGCAAATTAAAACCCCACAGAGCAACGCTCGTGCCTGAAAGAAGAGAAGAAGTAACAACAGAAGGCGGTCTTGATATAATTAAGTTTGAAAAAGAGATAAAAAATGCAATTGATAAACTTCATAAAAACAATATTGAAGTATCACTGTTTATTGACCCTGATTTTGAACAAATTAAAAAATCAGCCCAAATCGGTGCTCAAATGATAGAACTCCATACAGGAAAATATGCAAACTTACACTTAGCACTAAACACAAACATAAACCATACCCCATTTAAAGTGTTTGAAAATTATGATAGAAAAACATTAAAAAAAATGCTTGATGATGAACTCAAACTAATAAAAGATGCCGCCATATCAGGAGAAGATTTAGGACTTGAGGTAGCAGCAGGACATGGATTAAATTACCAAAATGTAAAAAATATCGCAGATATTAAAGAAATAAGCGAATTAAACATCGGTCATTCAATTATAGCCAATGCAGTATTTTTAGGACTAAAAGAAGCCATCATTAAAATGAAAGAGATAATTTCTTAATTTCTCTTTTTACTTCTTTAAACCCTTTTATTAAATGTCAGTCGCCTAATCTGCAAAACAAAATGTTTTTAAATATATTCTATTCATTTTCAATATTCATTAATTTTATCTTCAAAAACATTTTTCGGTTTCAATACCCCAAATGTATCGGTTAAATCTTTTTTTCGTAAGGTCTCTTGGTATTCTATAAGTGTTTCAATACTCCAAATGTATCGGTTAAATGGGATAAAAAACATTAAAAGCCATAAATATTTAAAGTTTCAATACTCCAAATGTATCGGTTAAATGCTTCTAAAGCTAAAAGTTATGACGGTTATGTTCTGTATATGTTTCAATACTCCAAATGTATCGGTTAAATATATAGAGGCTTGGGCTGAGGATGTTTTGCTGTCAGAGTTTCAATACTCCAAATGTATCGGTTAAA
>JAMOSM010000098.1 GCA_027063075.1 Nautiliaceae bacterium
CGCGCCTGAGCAAGCGCTAAAACGGCTCGCTAAAAATAAACGCAGCAAATAACAAAACTTACAGCCCAGCAGTAGCAACAGCTGCTGCTTAATCGGTAGTTTCGGGCGCCTCCATCCACTGAGGTTTTCCGCCGCCTCGGATGGAGAGTAAAGTGCGGATAGGAAGTTCTGTTTGGATGGAGCAGGATTTCCGAAATTTTATCCATCCCTCTCTCCTAAAAGGCTTTGTCACTTGAGCCTTGGAGAGCAGTATAATCAAGTGACTAAGCGTGTAGACGCTTAGGGTAATCTGCTTCTGGACTCGGGTTCGATTCCCGACACCTCCACCATTGAATATTTAGTGTCAGAGACAATATATCAAGAAAGAAGAACTTATGTTCTCATCATTCTCCAAAGGACTACTATAATAGGAACCTCTAAAATTATTCCTATAATAACAGCTTTAATAGTCCCATATGGGTCATTTACTAAAGGAAGTCCTCCTGTGTTCATTCCAAAAAATGCGGTAACCAAAGTTAAAGGAAGAAAAATCCCCGAAAGAAGAGTTAAAATAAACATAATTTTATTCATCTTTTCATCTTGCTTTGCCCTGTAAAATTCATACAAATAATCAAGCTTTTCAATAGCATTTTTAGCAAATCTAAACGCTCTTTGAAAATGTTCTTCAAGGTCTTTATAAGCAAAATTATCAACTTTTTCTTTATAAAACTTCAAAAACCTCTCAAACGCCACAATAGCGTGCCCCATAAGTCTTTCTATTAAAACAAGCTCTTTTTTAAGTTTAAGCCATTCATTTGCAAATGATTTATCAATACTATTTTCGTATAAATCATCCTCCATTTTTGCAATTTGAATATGAAATTTATTAAGCTTTGACAAAATTTTATCAATTCTAATATCTAAAAAATTGTGTAATTTCATAAAATCACCCAAAAGCTCAAACTCTTTTGTTTTTCTCTCAAAGATATAGACTTTATCATCCTTAATTAAAAAAGCGTAAGAAATCACCTCAACTTTATCATCTTTAATAAAAGGCAGCCTCAAAATTAAAATAGAATAATCTTTTGCTACTTCAAAATCACTCGGATGGTCTTTATTTTCAATATCGTGTGCTAAATATTCGTTTAATTTAAATTTCACAAAAACTCCTTTTCATACCATCTGCTAAAAAGATATAAAGCCCAGATATGCTGCTTATATCTCTTATGTCCGGTTTTTATTATCTCTTTTAAATACTCTTCATTAAAAATTTTACTTTTTCTATTAATATCTATAATTCTTTTTAATTCATTTTCTCCTTTTAACCACTCATAAAAAGGAAGGGCAAAGCCTTTTTTACGTCTATAAACTATCTCTTGTGGAAGATATTTAAGAGCGATTTTTTTAATAATCCATTTTTTATAGCCTCTAACCTCTTCAGGCAAAGAAAAAACGAATTCTACCAAATTTCTATCTAAAAAAGGGCTTCTTGCCTCAATGGTATGCGCCATAAACATCTTATCAAGTTTCATAAGCAAAACTTCCCCAAGCCACACTTTTAAATCAAAATATGTAAAATCAAAACTCCTCCACCCTTTTAAAAATCTTTTATAATCAACTTTAAATGCATTTTTTTTAAGAACTTTATTTATCTGTCTTTGAAAAAATGTCTCATTGATACCCCTAAACACCTCTTCATCTGCAAAAAATCTTCTAAAAACTTCCCACTCTTTTATATCCTCAGGATGTCTTTCAAGATATTTTTTAAGCCACTTTTTATTAGGCAAAAAAGCATCAAAAAAACCTAAAAATTCTTCATATCTTCTATAACCTAAAAACAACTCATCACTTCCTTCCCCACTTAAAACTACCTTGAAAGGTATATTTTTTGAAAGAGCAAAAGCAGCAAAAAAACTGCTATCGCTTATAGGCTCTCCCATTCTATCAAGCACAACCTCAAACTCATCAAAAAACTCTTTTTTTCTCAATACAAAATCAAAATTCCTAACACCTAAATGTTTAGCAACTATTTTTGCATATTTTCTTTCATCATAATTATCAAATCCTTCATATCCTATGCTAAAAGTATCTATTTTCTTAAATTTACTTGCAATTGCAACAATTAAAGAACTATCAACTCCTCCGCTAAGCAAAGACCCCACTTCAACATCTGCTTGAAGTCTTTTTTTTATGCTTGTTGTTAGAAGCTCTTGAGTTCTTTTTAAAGCCTTTTCTTTTGAAATATTTTTTTCTTTTCTGGAAAAATCAAACCATCTTTTAATTTTTCCGTCATAATAACACCCGGCCGGCAGTTTATAAATTCCTTTATAAATAGTATTAGGAGCAAGAGAAGAGTTATAGGCTAAATATTCACTTAGGGCTTCAAAATTAATCTCTTTTTTTATAAGTTTAGCCAAAGGATTAATATCAGATGAAAAAGCGTTGTTTGTAAAAAACAGTGGCTTTTTACCAAATTCATCTCTAAAAAGATAGAGTTTTTTATCAAAAACAGCAATCGCAAAAATTCCATCAAGTTTTTTTACAAAATCAACTCCAAATCTCTCCCACAAAGCTGCAATAACCTCTATTTCAGTATCTGCTTTTAAATTAAATTCTTTTATAAGTTCTTTATAGTTATAAATTTCTCCGTTAAAAACAAAAAGCTTATCGTTTATTTTTAAAGGCTGGATATTTTTATCTATATTCTCAATGGCAAGTCTGTTAAAACCAAACACAGCTTTGTTATTTTTAATAGTTCCTTTATATTCTCTTCCTCTGTGTATCATCAAATTCAAAGCTTTTTTTACAATCTCCTCATTTTGACCTATTATTCCAAATATAGCACACAAAACATTCCTTTTTTGATAGAATTTTACAAAAAGGATTTAAATGAAAGAAGTTTTTAAGTATACATTTAGTGCTATTGCAGACATTCAAAAATTTTTGTTTGTAACAATTATTTTGTCTATTCTCAACCTTATTGAACCGTTTCCATTTATAGGAATTACAGCAATAGGAATTGAAAAGCTGTTTTTATTAAGCATAGGGGTATTTTTAATCTATATTGCAAAACGCTCAAAAAATGCGGATGAATTTTATGAAAACCTTAAAATGAATAGCTTTGGGAGTTTTATGTTTCATTTTATTCCTGTTGCTGCTGGAATTTTACTTGGGGGTATTTTAATACTAACATTTTGGACTATGTTTTTTGTATTAATTTTGCAATTTACAAACTCCCTTTATATACTTGCAAATCCTCACGGCATTTTTATTTCAATAGCACATGCTCCTGTTATAACTCAGATTTTACTTGGATTTTACTCAATCTATTTTATCTTTTTTTCATACATCTTTTTAGGGAAATTAGGTGAAGCCTTAAGCAAAGAAAATTTTAAAGATGCTTTTATTGCAATAACAACATCGTTAATAGATTTCAGGTTCTGGATTAGCACTTTTAATTTAAAATATTTTCTGATTTATATTATCTGGTCTTTAATTATAATAATTTTATATTCAACACTGAGCTTTACTTATATTTTTATAATTTTTCCGGCAATTCTAAATAACCCGAATTTATTTTTAATTATCATTCCTGTCTTAGCAGCAATTACAGTAATTTTGAGTTATTTTACTTTTTTTAGCGCCTATTTTGCATATAAAACAACCGGAAATTAGGCGATATCCATCGCACTTTCCGGTCTTTCTTCCACAATTCTGATATCTTGAGCAATTTCTGGAACAGGTATAACTTTTGTTTTTGTAACAACTCTCTCAGGCAGATGAATCTCTTTTCCTCTTATATGAATTGTTGTTGGTTTTATTGTCATTTTATAAGTAATTCTTATTCCATAAACTTTATTTCCAAATCTGTTTTTAAAATATCCAGGACCTTCTACTTTTATATCAAAAGCATCTGCTGAAAAATATATTCTTTTTGCATACTCTCTTTTTTTCTTAGGATGATAATATACAAGCCAAAGTACCTTTGCACCGCCTTTATATTTAACCTCTGTTGGAATATAAGTACTTGCTTTTTCCTCTTCTTCAAGAAGTTTATTTAAGTAATCCTCAGCCGTTGTTTCAAAATCTTCTTCACTAATTGACTGATAATATCTATCCCATCCATTTACCTCAGCTATAATGTTTGCTAAAAATACTGAACGCTCTTTTTCATCATTTATAAGTTTGTCAATAGTTCCTAAAAGACCTTCATCAAAATGTTCTTTGAAACTTTCAAGGTAAGGCAGAGTCGATAAAATATCTACAGCTTTTTTTAATTTATCAAGACATTCAACATCTTCACACAATACCATTGCTTTTCTTATATCACAAAAATTACGTCTAAGTTCTTCTAAAATCTGAACATCTTTTTTTAACGAAAAAATTGAATTTGTAAGTTCTTCTACTACCTGATTTGGAATCTTTTTAAGCTCTTCTTCAATATCTATCTCTTTTTTCCAAGGCTCATATTCTCTATCAAATCCTTTGTATTTAGCAACATAATTTGCTGTTTTTACAGTGGCTCTGTTTTCTTCAATGGCAACTTCTCTAAGTTCTTCTATTTTATCTCCGAATTTTTTTTTCCAAAACGGAGAAAAAGTAAGCGTACATAAATAATCACTTCTTTTTTTAAGGTCTGTAAGCTCTGCAGCAGTTTTAACTGCTAACATTTCATCTCTTATAATACAGTTAATTCTTCTTACATCATCAGCACTCTCTACTCTTCCATATATTCTTCCCATAACCCCTCCTTAATATTGATTTAATATTTTCTAAATATATTATATAACAAAAGTTGAGGGGTTGTCAATCAATTAGATTGATTTTTTTGTTTTCTTGCTTCAATAAAAAGATAAATAAGACTAACAGCAGGAACAACGCTAATTCCAAACAGAAAACTTAAAAAATCAAAAGTCCCCACATTCTTAAGCCATAAAAAACCTGCAATCAAAGCGGCATAACCTAATATTCTTATTAAATTAAACCATCCTTTGAATGAAAAAAGCAAAGCTTCATACCATTTTAGTTTTTTCTTTTTATATTCATTAAGCTCTTTTTCTTTTATTTCATCCTCTTCATTATACAATTCAAACCTGTCATCATATTTTTTTAAAATATCCTCTCCCACATTCCCGTTTTCAATCTGCCTTCTTACCATATTCGAATAGCCAATAAAACTTCCAAGGACTATTAAAGAAGTGGCAAAAAAGGCAATCTGAGTGTTCAAAAGCCATATCTGATTATCCTCTAAATAACAAAAAACCACAATTCCCACATCAACGGCAATCAAAACCCTTATTAAATTTAACACCTCTTTCATTAATTTCCTTTAAATCAAAGCTTTATAAAATTTAATTCCGCCAACCCAAATCTCTTCTATTAAATTCTCTTTTATTAAGTCGTTAAAAATTCTTTGAGTTTTCTCATCAAAAATATTTTTAATATCACTCTCGGTAAAGGGACGTTTTTTTAATGTATTTAAAAGCTCCTCTTTTGTTAAATTTTCAATTTTAAAATCTATTTTTTCACGGGTCGGAATAAAGATATTTTGATTTTCTATAAATTTTGAGAGTTCAAAAAGTCTATTTATATCAACTCTTTCAACCCGATAAGCAGGAGGCCTATCTATTGTGGAAATATCTACCCTATCAGGTTTAATTTCTTTTAAAACATCATTTAATTTTTTAAACTCCTCTTCTTTGTCATTAATACCTTTTACAACTAAAATTTCGATAATAAGCTCTTTATCGTAAATTTTTCTAAACTCTTTCATACCTCTTATAATATTTTCAATTTTCATACTTTTATGAGGTCTGTCTATTTTTTTAAAAACCTCAGGAGTTACCGCGTCTAAAGAAAGTTTTACTATATCAAGCTTTTTAAGTGCTTCTTGAATTTTAGAATTGTCTATGGTAGAGGAGTTACTAAGAATTAAAAGCTTTTTGTCAAGTTTTTTTAATTCATCTATCAATTCATTTAAATAAGGATATAAAGTAGGTTCTCCATTACTTGTAATGGTTAAAATATCAAAACTGTATTTATTTATAGCTGCTTTTACCTCTTTAAGAATATCTTGAACTTTTAGAGGATTATCATAAATTGTAATTGGTTTAGCAGGTTCCAATTCACAATAAATACAATCAAAATTACATCTTTTTTTATCAGGAGAGAGGTCAATCCCAAGGCTCATTCCAAAACGCCTTGAGCCAACTGGACCGAAAATATATTTCATAAAATTCCTTTAATAATTAGTGCTCACCTTTGTGCATATAATAAAGTGCAAGAGCTAAAGCCAAAATACTCCCTGCAAGATATAACATTTCAAGTGGAGTATCAAAACTCATATGCATAACTTTTTTGAAAAAACTTACAATCAAAACCATTACAACAACTTTACCAAGCTTATCTTTAAGTTCATCAAGACTGTGAATTGCCAAAATTTTACTTCCAACTTCACTATTTTCAGCATCATCAATCTCACTAATAAATAATTCATAAATACCAAAAGAAAAAATAAGAAGTACTACGGCAATTAAATACAAATCAACAGCCCCGATAATTCCACCTATTAAAATCTCATGAAAGTTTTCAGGATGATAATGTTCAAAAAAGAATTTAAAGGTTACCTTTGCCATTTCAAAAACATCATAACTTGCTATTAAAAATAAAATAATAGCTCCAATCATCCCAAAAATAACTGCCAAAATGGCAATCATTCTACTGCGCCATAAACTACCTTCAAAAATAGCTTCTAAAAACCCTCTTTCTTTATCCATTTTTACCCTTTTTTCTTAAAAATTCTTCGCCCTCAGTCTCTATCCATTTTAAAGCAATTCTAACGGCATTTGTAGCAGCCCCTACTCTCAACTGGTCTGCTACATTAAAGAAATGAAGCACATTTGGCTCATATAAATCTTTTCTTATTCTTCCAACATACACATAATCCGTATCCGTTGCAATAATTGGCATTGGATATTCGTTTTTTTCAGGATTATCAATAACTTTTACATCTTCAAAGTTTGCTAAAACTTCTCTAGCTTTTTCAACATCAACGTCTTTATCACAATAAATAGTAATCGCTTCGCTGTGACTTCTAAGCACAGGAACCCTTACACAAGTAGGTGCTACTTCTATATTTGAGTGCATAATCTTATTTGTTTCATTTACCATTTTAAGCTCTTCTCTTGTCCAGCCACCTTCCATAAACTTATCAATATGAGGAATTACGTTTAAAGCAATCTGCCAAGGAAAAACTTCTCTTTCCTCTACTTTTTTATCAAGCTTAAAGTTAAATAAAGCCCTCATCTGTTCAAACAACTCTTCCATACCTTTTTTACCGGCACCACTTACCGCCTGATATGTAGCTACATCCACTCTTTTTATTCCAAATTCATCATGAAGCGGTTTTAGCGATATAACCATTTGAATAGTTGAGCAGTTTGGATTTGCGATAATTCCTTTTTTCTTCCAATCTTTTATATCTTCTGGATTAACTTCAGGCACAACCAAAGGAACATCAGGGTCCATTCTAAAATAGCTTGTATTATCAATCACAACAGCTCCAGCCTCAGCCGCACAAGGTGCAAATTTTGCACTAACACTTCCACCTGCACTAAAAAAGGCAATATCTATATCTTCATCTTTAAACACATCACAAGTTAGTTCTTTTACTTTTAATGTCTCTCCCTTAAACTCAACCTCTTTTCCAACACTTCTTTTACTTGCAAGAGGAACTAACTTTTTTACAGGAAAATCATACTCTTCAAGCACTCTTAAAAGCTCCTCTCCAACAGCTCCAGTTGCTCCGACAATCGCTACATTATACATTTGCTCTCCTTAAAAATAGATATCATTTTCATCAATTTCACTGCCTTCACTTAAAATTGCAGCCCTTTGAACCACATTTATAAGTTCTCTTATATTACCTGGCCAATTATACTCTAAAAGTTTTTTTTGAGCCTCTTTTGTAAAAGTTTTTTTGTCTAAATTATATTCTTTTATAACATTATCAAGTATTTTTTGTGCAATTGGAAGTATATCATCTTTTCTCTCTCTTAGAGGTGGAATTTTTATAGGAATTGTATTAAGTCTATAATATAAATCCTCTCTAAATTTATTGTTTTTTATCATCTCATCAATATTTTGATTAGTAGCGCTTATTATCCTTACATCAAGTTTTTTAGGTTTTATAGACCCTAAAGGATAATATTCCCTCTCTTGCAAAACCCTAAGAAGTTTTGCCTGAAGATGATAAGGCATCTCAGCTATTTCATCTAAAAACAGAGTCCCCCCCTCAGCCAATTCAAAAAGCCCTTTTTTATCACTCGTAGCATCTGTAAATGCACCTTTTTTATATCCAAAAAGCTCACTCTCAATTAAATTCTCAGGTATAGCACTCATATTAACTGCAATAAATTCCCCTTTTCTGTTTGAATGTTTGTGAATAAATTTAGCAAACTCCTCTTTTCCTACTCCACTCTCTCCAAGAAGCATTACATTTGCGTTTGTTGAAGCCACTTTTTTTGCAATTTCTAAAACCTCTTTTGTTTTTCTATCTTCTGCAATAAAAGAAGGTTTTATAGTTACTTTTTTGCCTTTTGTTTTTTCTTTTACTTTTACATTTCTATTAATTGCTTCTATTAAATCTTCAATCTCAAAAGGTTTAGTTAAAAAATCCTTAACTCCAAGCCTTATAGCCTCAATTGCCTTATTTAAAGTGGCATTTCCAGTTATTAAAATAACCTCATATTTCCCGTTTAACTCTTTTACAAATTCAATCCCGTCCATTTTTGGCATAGTAATATCTGTTACAATAACATCAATACTTTCATCTATCTTTTTTAAAGCATCAAGGGCGTTTCTAAATTCCACCACCTCAAACCCGTCTGCTTTTAAAGCAAGAGATAGAGACTTTCTCATATTAATATCATCTTCTACAATAGCAATTTTCACTCACTGTCCTTTATATAAAAATAGAGTCTGTTATTTTTTAAAATAATATCAAATAAATGCGGAAGATACGTAAGTTTTGCATAAGAGGAAACAGTTTTGAATGATTTTAAATCCTGTGCAAAAATATAAATATCTCTTTTAAAAAGAAAATCCATTATAAAATTTTTATGTTTATAACAACAGGATTTTATATTTTTTTTACATTCTAAACTAAATAAAAACTTTTTTTTAAAATTTCGATTAATCATAGCCTCGGAACAAAAAAAATTCGAATAAACAATAACATTATTAAAAGAAGAAACTTCAAAGGAAATATAAAACCCCTTTGCAAAAAGATTAGTTATTATTAATAATTTTATTCCAAGTAGTCGAATCAATTTTAACACTCATAGAAACTTTATAGATCCCATCCTTATAAGATTCTTCATCAATATTAGCACCTCTTATAAGACCTGTGACATATGAACGAATAGTTGAGCTTTGAAGCATAAGATTTTTAACACTATCTTTCCCGTTAATTTTTATACCGTAAATTTTTTCTGCTAAAGATTTATATGCATCTAAAATAGCAGCACGTCTTGCCATTACTTTTGCCTGAGCCACAGAAACCGCATTTTGAGGAACGACACCCTCTCCTACACTTTCTATAGTAAAAACAGTCACTTTTTTACAAACAATTTTATCACTTACAGGATTGTTTGAGCAAACTTTAGTGTTTGCAGAAGTTGAAGCACATCCTATGCTAACAACAGCTACTAAAAAAATCCATTTTTTCATAAAAACTCCTTTTTTTCTTAAATCGGAAAAAAAAGAAAAAAAATTAACCCTCTTTAAGTAACTCTTCCTCCTTTTGAGCTGGAGTTTTAGCAATGCTTACTACTTTATCGTCATTATCAAGTTTTACAATTCTAACCCCTTGAGTATTCTTACCGGTTTTACTAATTGTATCAATTCCTACTCTTATCATTTTTCCTTTGCTTGTTAAAAGCATCAAATCATGATCTTTTTCAGTAGCAACTACTCCTACTAAATCTCCCGTTTTATTAGTAAGCTTCATAGCAATTACACCTTTTCCGCCCCTGTTTGTCAGCCTATAAGCATTTGCTTCGGTTCTTTTACCAAAACCTTTTTCGGTTACAGTAAGTATTTCTTGATTTTCATCTTTTAAACTAAGAGCCCCTATAACTTCATCTCCATCAATTTTAAAAGTAATTCCCTTAACTCCTCTTGCACTTCTTCCCATCTCTCTTACAGCATCTACAGGAAATCTTATAGCCATTCCTTTTTTTGTAGCAATAAACAGATATTTATCATCAGGTTTTACAATTTTAGCCGTTACAAGCTCATCTCCATCATCAATTGTAATAGCTCTAACTCCCGTACTTCTTATATTTTTAAACTCACTTAAATTTGTTCTTTTTACAATTCCCTGCTTTGTAAAAAAGGCTAAAGATTTATTCTCATCAAAATCACTAGTTTTTATAATTGTCTGAATTCTTTCGTCTTTATCAAGATTTATTAAATTAACAATCGCTTTACCTTTACTTGTTCTGCTTCCTTCTGGAATTTTATATACTTTTAGCCAATGAAGCTGACCTTTATTGGTAATAATCATAAGAGTATCGTGAGCTTTTGCTATATAAAAATCTTCAATAAAATCATCCTCATATGTAGATAAGGCTTTTTTACCTTTTCCGCCTCTGTTTTGTCTTTCATAAGTTTTTAGCGGGACCCTTTTTACATAACCTCTGTGAGTTATAGTCACTACCATCTCTTCATTTGGAATTAAATCCTCAATATCAATATCTTCATAATCATCTACAATTTCAGTGCGTCTTTTATTTGCATATTTATCTTTTATTTCTCTTAACTCTTCTTTAATAACCCCA
>JAMOSM010000099.1 GCA_027063075.1 Nautiliaceae bacterium
TTTTATTAAGAGACACAACATAAATATCGTTAGTAACAAAAACGTTATCGGCTTTTTTAATTCTGTCGGCCAACGTATACGTAAACAGATCAAAAATACTTCTTGCTTTTAAAAAATCGCTGTAATATATTTTACCCTCATTGTCTATCAATAGAAGATTGTATAAATTATTAGAACCGTTAAAAAGCCTTTTTAGTGTTGATTCCAAAACAATAAAACCTTTTTTTGAATCACCTTTAATCGGGGAAATTGTCTCAAACATTAAATTGTCGTTTTTCATTATTTCTTTTGTAAATAAAGATGTCTGAAGTTTAAAATCCCTGAATATAAAATTGTTTTTATCATTTTCTCCGCAAACTATCCCGTTGTCGATTTTTTTACAATAAACTATACTTTTTCCGTACTGATTGACATATTTGATTTTTAAAAAATCTCTATTTGCCAATAAAAAAATTTTAAAAATAGAAGATATAATCTCCGGATTGATTTTAAATTCGTTTGAGAAAAGTTCACTGTTTGCAATTGCAAGTGTGCTTTTTTTTATAATATCCTCTTTTGTTTTATAAATTTGAATAATATTATCAGCCGAAATTTTTACTTTATCCTGAAACTCCTGGGTGGAAAGTTTGGTAAAGAAAAAAATACTTATATATGTTACAGACATAACGATTAAAAAAGCAAATATAACAAACGCTATTGTTATATCAAACTTAAAATCATTACTGTTTCTCAATTTTATACCCGCTTCCTCTTACATTTTTAATAAAGTTTTCCTTTAGTTTGGATCTGAGTTTTTTCACCTGCGTTCTTAAAGTGTTGTCACAAACGCTTTTCTCTTCCCATATATAATCTTTCAATGTTTCCATATCCACAACCTGACCGATGTTTTTTACTAAAATTTCCAAAAAATATTTTTCATTTGGAGTAAGCTCAACCTCGTCACCTTTATAAAAAAGTTTAAGATTTTTAACATCAAATTCATAATCGTCCGTAATTTTTACGGCACTTGTTTTTTTAAACACAAGACGCTTTATCCTAAGCTCAAGTTCTTTTAGCTCAAACGGCTTTTTTATATAATCCGCAGCCCCTATTTCAAAAGCCTTTTCCACATGTTCCATATCCGAATAAGCCGTAATAAAGATAACCGGAACGTCACTTGCATACCTTTTAAGCTCTTCATAAAATTCATATCCGTTCATTTCCGGCATATTTATATCCAGTAAAAATATATCGTAATGACTCGGATATACTTCTTCTAAGGCTTTTAAAGGAGAATTGTAATAATCGACCCTGTTGCCTTCAAGTTCAAGATAATCCTTTATACTCTCTCCGATAAACTCATCATCTTCAACCAAAAGAATTTTCATTTCATTCCTTTTTTAAATGTATTATAACAAAAGAGCAAATAAGTTTATTTTATAGACAGGGTTGTTTCATGCTAAACTCCAAAGATAAAAATATGACAGCTTCGTGCTCCTTTTTGCTTACACAACACTCAAATTTTGCTAAAAAGTGCGAACGGCAAGCGCCCTAACGGGTAGACGCACTTTTTTAAACGCAAAATTTTCGTTAAAATCCGCAACCTTGTCTTTTTTTACTTTTTCGTTATTTAAATT
>JAMOSM010000100.1 GCA_027063075.1 Nautiliaceae bacterium
AGATTTAGAAATGCTTTTTTATTTATGTAAATTTCCGGAATTGAAGGGTCAAAATAGATTTTAAATTTTGTATTTTGTTTTAGGCTTACATACTCTATTGCAAAATTTAAAATCATACTTAAATCAACTTTTTCAAGTTCTTCAAGTTTAATTGAGTGAATGTCTGTATTTATAAAAAATCTCACCCCTATTTTTTCTTCATCTTCATATCCTATAGAAAATCCGTTAAATTCAAAGTCCTTAAAATGAACTTTTTTAAATTTGGTTTTTATTTCGGGGCTTTTAGGGGCGTTTTTTATTGTAAATTCAAAAACTTCTTTTTTGTTGATGTATGAAAGGAAAATTTCTGCTTCTTGATTATAATAGATTATATTTCCTTTCTGATTAAAAATTATTAAAGGATTAATGTCATATTCAATCCAGAATTCAAACATCTAATGCCTTCATTTTTTTTGTAAGTGTAACTCTGTTTATTTTGAGGTTTTCTGATATTTTCAATTTTGAGCCGTATTTTAGTTTCATAGCTTCAAAAAGTATTTTTTCAAAGTCTTTAATTTCTTCTTCATATGTTTTGTGTTCTTGTAAATAGTAATGCTTTAGCATTTCTAAAATATCTTTTTTGTTTTTTGGCAAAAGAAGAGATTTATAAATTTGTCTTTTTAAAGAATTTAAATTTTCTGAAATATCAGGTGTTTTTATATCTATTTCATTATATATCTGCAGCTCTTTTTGAGCCTGTTTTTTAAATAGTTTTATAAACTCTTCTATATCTTCAGGATGTTCTTTTAATGGTTTTAATTCAATATCCATTGTGAAGTATTTTTTTAATAAATCTCTGCTTAAAGGTTTTGAGCCTGTGGCTACTAAAAAGTTGTTTTTAAATTCAAATGAATGGTTTTTGTCAAACTCCTCTATTATGACCGGATTTATTGTAGGGGTTGTAGGATTTATAACGGCGTTTGGGGAGATAAATTTTGCTAAAAAAGTTTTTCCAACTCCTTTTTCCCCCCATATATAAACGCTTATTTTTAATTCTTTGCACATTGAAGCGATTTTTTTTATTTTTTTTAGGTATTCTGACTTTGCCAAAAACATAAGCACCTTTTTGACGAAATTATATCAAAAGAGCTTTAAGTTCTATATTTTTACATTTTTGCAGTTTAATACTAATTTAGATGAATTTTATCTTTTTTTGATTTTTTTTTATTTTTTGTTAAAATCACTAAAAAAAGGAGATATTATGCTTGCACCAAAAAGAACAGATGTTGATATGAACTCTGAAGAATTTAAAAAAGAAGAGGAAAAAACAAAAAAATTTGTTGAAAAAGTGGTAAAACAATTTGGATGGTGTTTAAATCCTGATAAAGAGGTCTATGATGCTATTGTAATGGGACTTACAAGAAATAAATTAATGTATGGAAAAAGATACTGTCCGTGTTTTATCCCAATGGGTGATAAAGATGATAGAATTTGTCCTTGCAAACCTGCAGTTGAACACGAAGTGGCTGAAGGATGTTGTCATTGTGGAATTTTCTGTAATACAGATAAATGTGAAGAGATAAAAGAGGAG
>JAMOSM010000101.1 GCA_027063075.1 Nautiliaceae bacterium
GGAAACAAACGTTCCGGGACTTTATACAATCGGTGATGTTGTAACAAGCCAGGGAAGTATAGCTTTAGCATTTAACCATGCTTATAGAGCAATTAACGATATAGCTAAAAAATTAGGAAAGTAATTTCCTTTTTCTTTTTCTTTTTTCACTAAAGTTAGTGTCAAAGATATTTTTTATTAACAAAAAAACGGCAAAAAAACCGTTATATTTTCTTATCCTCAATAATTTCAATTACCTCAACATCAATAATGTCTCCATCATCCTCTTTTGTATAATGATATTTATGTACCTTTTGAGGAGGAAAGATTTTTTTTGCAACCCATCTTGCAAACGGCTCCATTAAAAACAAAAGTCCTAAAATATCGCTAAACACTCCCGGGATTATCAGCAAAAACGCCCCAATCATCCTAAAAAGTCCACTTGTTACAAACTCTTCTTCACTAATTTCCCTTTTTAAAACCCTCTGCATCTCTACAGCCAAAGAAAAGTGGAAGTTTCTTATAATATAAACTCCTATTCCTGCTGTTAGCAATACTTCTAAAAAAAGTCCCAGAGGTGTAAAAATTCTTGCAAATTCATAAGAAAATAGAATTTCTAAAAACAAATACGCCAAAAAATAAATCAGTCCCATTTTTTCCTCTTTAAATATTTTTTTATTTTCCTAAATGCCTTATCAAAATCAATTTCACCCTCACACTCATCTATCTTAATTTTAAGTTTACCTTCCGTAAAATCGCCTACTTTTTTATATTTTCCGTTTTCTAAATGATAAGCTTTTACTTTTAAAATATTCGGATATACCAAAAACAGCCACTCAACCCCCTCTTTTTCATAAATTTCAAATTTAATATGCTCGTCTCTTTTAATAGTAGAAGGTGAAATAACCTCCGCTATCGCTTTTGGAGTGTTTTTAATAAATGAATAAATGTCTTCCCTGCATACAACCGCAACATCGGGTTTTAATACAGTCTCTTCATCTACAATATAATCCTCCTCAATCATTACAAAACAATCTTCACACTCATCAATTATCTCTTCTAAAAGTTTTGCAAACGAAAAAGAGAGAATTTGATGAATTCCAACAGGACTTGGTGCCATAGCAAGAGGCACCCCTTCAATCAGCTCCCAGTCCCCTTCCCATTTTTTATAATCCTCATATGTATAAGTTTCAACATACATTTTTTTCCTTTAGCGGTTAATTGTCTCCATTATTTTTTCAAGAGCCATATCTTTATCTACTTCAAACTTCTCTCCCGTTTTTCTATCTCTAACTTCTACTTTGCCATCTTTTAGCTTCTTACCTACAATCACACCTACAGGAAAACCTACAAGTTCAAAATCGGCAATCTTTGGACCGAATCTTTCATTTCTATCATCAAGAATTGTTTTTACTCCAGCAGCGTTTAATTTTTCGTAAAGTTCTTCTGCAAAACTTAACTGCTCTTCTTTTTTAACATCTCCTACGATTATATCAACAACAAAAGGCGCTATCTCTTTTGGCCAGATAATACCTTTATCATCGTGGTTTTGTTCTATTGCTGCGGCTATC
>JAMOSM010000102.1 GCA_027063075.1 Nautiliaceae bacterium
GGTAGAGATAAAAGATGATAATCATGCTGTTTTCTATTCTGATAGAGATTTAAAAGAAGTATGTTTAAATTATTATACTGATGGAAAAAGTATTGAAGTTGAGCAAAATAACTCTAATAATTCTCCTTTGTGTTCAGATATAAAAAGAGTTATAAAAGATGTTAATTATTCGGTGGTTAATGAAATGGTAAATTTTTAAGGGGGCAATGTGAAAAAAGCATTTACAATGATGGAGATTGTTTTTGTAATTGTTATTTTGGGAATACTTGCTGCTATTGCAATGCCAAAACTTTGGGTAACAAGAGATGATGCTTTATATACAAAAGCAAAAAGTCAAATCTCTTCAATTAGGGCTGGAGTATCTTCTGCATATTCAAAAAATGTAATGGCCGGAATGATTGACAAGTGTCCTGAAACTGAAAAAGATGCTTCAAAAACTGATAAAAACCTTTTTGAAAATGTATTAGCAACTCCTATTGAACAAGAAGAGGGGGATATTAACTGGACAATTGATAGCAATGATTCGGATTATACTAAATATACATTAAAAATCGGGGATGATAGCACTACTTTTACATATGAAAAAAATCCTGAAAAAAGCTGTCCTTTTTATTGTGACTCTTCAGATGAGCTTTGTAAAAGGCTTAAATGAGATTTTATGAAGTTGCTATTTTAAATACTCCTTTTTCTTTTACTTATTTTTCTAAAAATCTTTATAAAAAAGGTGATGTTGTTGAAGTTGAGCTTAGAAACTCTAAAAAATTGGGGTTTGTTTTAAAAGAGGTAAATAGACCTGAGTTTGAATGCAAAGAAATTTTGAATAAAGTTTATGAGTTTGATAACAATTATTTAAAAATTATTGAATTTATCTCTTTTTACTATTTTTGTTCAATTGGTGAGGCTGCCGGACTTTTTTATTTAAAAGAGAAAAAAGATAATAAAAACTTTAATATTAAAGTAGATATAAAGCTTAGCAAAAAACAAGAAGAGGCGTTTGAATTTATAAAAAATAAAGATATTTCAGTGCTTTTTGGAGATACAGGGAGCGGAAAAACCGAAATTTATATAAAGCTTATAGAGGATGTTATAAATTCTAAAAAAGAAGCTCTTTTTTTACTTCCTGAGATTGCAATAACTTCTCAAATGGAAAAAAGGTTAAAAAAACATTTTGGCGATTTGGTTGAAATTTGGCACAGTAAAGTTACAAAAAAGAAAAAAGAAAAGATTTTAGATAAGCTAAGCAAAGGAGAAGTTAAGCTAATAGCAGGGGCAAGGAGCGCTCTTTTTTTACCTTTTAATAATTTAGGTTTAATTATTGTTGATGAAGAGCATGATGACAGTTATAAAAGCGAACAGAAACCAAAGTATAATGCAAAAGATTTGGCTGTTTTTTTTGGTAAAACCTTAAATGCAAAAGTAGTTCTTGGGAGTGCCACTCCGCTTGTTAGTGATTTGTATAAGTTTGATTATTTTAGATTAAAAGGCACATTTTATAATACTAAAAAAGAAGTTTTTTATAGAGACAATTTTGATGAATTT
>JAMOSM010000103.1 GCA_027063075.1 Nautiliaceae bacterium
AGTAATAGGACTTTTGAAAAAAAATATTCAGCCAAAATTAATTAGTGATTTAGAGGATGTGGGTTTTTTATTTTTTGCTGATGAGAAGGAGTTTTTTGATTCAAAAGAGTATAAAGAGGCTATTAACACTACAAGTGCAGTTTATAAAAAAAATAAAAAAATCACAAAAGATTTTGTAAAAGTGTTGCCTTTTTTTGTAAATGCCACCGTTGAAACTATAGAAATGATGACAGGCGTAAAATCTACAAAAGAAAAGCCGAATATAAAAGAGGTCAATATTGATACAAAAAGAGAGGATTTAATAGCAAGTTCTATAGGGTTTTATGGCGACTTAGACGGGGCTTTAATTTTGATTTTTAGCGAAAATCTCTCACGTGCAATTAGTAAAATATTAATAGGGGAAGAGTTTAAAACAAAAGAGGATTTAGTTGATATGATAGGAGAATTTGCTAATATAATAGTTGGAAATGTAAAACTTGAACTGTCAAAACAGAATGTGGATATAAATCTTACACTTCCTAAAGTGTTTAAAGATTTGAAAAATCTTCAAAACATTGTTATAAACAGGCATGGAATTGAAGTAAAATTTTATTTTAATGAGGAAGAATTTTATTTTTATCTTATAAGATAGGAGAGCTTATGTTTTTAATTTTCGGTAATCCTGTAGCTCATAGTAAATCTCCTTTGATGCATAACTATTTTTTTAAAAAAATGGGTATTAATGAGTGTTATGGGAGATTTTGTTTAAAAAACGGAAATAAAATAATTGAAAAGTTTAAAGAGCTTAAAATAAAAGGGGCAAATGTAACAGTTCCTCATAAGGAAAAGGCTTTTGAATATGCTGATGAGATTAGAGGAATAGCAAAAGAAATCGGGGCTGTTAATACGTTGGTAAGAGAGGGTGATAAAATTGTGGGATACAATACCGATGCACCAGGTTTTTTAGAAGCTATAAAGAAATTTGATTATAAAAAACCTTTAATTATCGGGGCTGGAGGCACTGCAAAAGCAATTTCGCTTGTATTACCAGAGGCTCATATTTTGAACCGTTCAGAAAAGAGACTTAAATATTTTAAAGAAAAAAACAAAACTGTTTTTACCTGGGATGGAATAAAAGATTTTGATTATGATTTAATTATCAATACAACTTCAGCCGGTCTTAAAGATAATTTACTTCCGGCGCCAGAAAATTTAATAAGAAAACTCTTTTCAAATGCAAAATATGCAGTTGATGTAATTTACGGAAAAGAAACTCTTTTTTTAAAACTTGCAAAAGAGTATAATTTAAAAACAAAAACCGGACTTGATATGCTTGTATATCAGGGGATTTTGGCAATGGAACTTTTTTTAGGAAAAAAGTTTGATAAAAAAGAAGCAGAAAAAATTTATTTTGAGATTTTAAGGTAAAGGTTCAAGCCCTAATTTCATTTTAGCCCCGAGATTTTTAAATTTTTCTATTAAATTCTCATAACCTCTAAAAAGATGGTAAATCCTATGAACTTTTGTTTCCCCTTTTGCTATTAAACCTGCTAATACCAGTGCTGAACTAGCTCTTAGGTCCGTTGCCATCACATCTGCTCCTGTTAAAGGGGTAGGACCGTATACGTTTGCTGTTTTTCCATTTGTTTTTATATTAGCTCCAAGTCTTTTTAATTCCTGAACATGCATAAACCTGTTTTCAAAAAGTCTCTCTTCAATCGTGCTAACTCCGTTTGCCTGAGTGGCTATTGCCATAAATTGAGCCTGCATATCTGTAGGAAATCCGGGATATTCGGCTGTTAGTATATTTACTGGTTTAATTTCTTTTGCAGGAAGTATTGTAATTTGATTATTTTGTGTTTTTATTTCAAATCCCATGGATTTAAACTTTAAAAGTACGCTCTCAAGATGGTTTGATTCTACGTTAGTAAGCGTTATTTCTGAGTTAGTAATGGCTCCTGCGGCAAGATAAGTGCCAGCTTCAATTCTATCAGGAATAATGCTTGTTGCTTTAAAATCTATTAATTCTCCATCACTTCCTTTAATGACTATCTCATCGCTTCCTATTCCTTCAATTTCTACACCGGAATTTTTTAAAGCTTCGCATAAATTTACAACTTCAGGCTCTTTTGCGGCATTTATTATCCTTGTTGTGCCTTTTGCAAGGGCTGCGGCCATTATTATGTTTTCTGTACCGGTTACCGTTACTTTGTCAAAAATAATATCAGCCCCTTTTAACTTTCCTTTTGCATGAATGTATCCGCCTTCTATGGCAATAGAGGCTCCCATCTCTTTTAGGGCTTTTAAATGTAAATCAACAGGTCTTGTTCCTATTGCACATCCTCCAGGAAGACTTACTTTGCATTCGTGAAACCTTGCTAAAAGCGGACCTAAAACCAAAATAGAAGCTCTCATAGTTTTTACTATTTCATATACGGCTGTAGTATTGTTGATGTTTGAAGTGTCTATTTTTAAAATATTTTTTTTAAATTCAAATTCGGCTCCTAAATTTGAGAGCAGTTTTAAAAGGGTATTTACATCAGCTACATTCGGCACATTTGAAAGGAGTGCTTCGTTTTTTGCTAAGATAGTTGAAGCAATAAGAGGTAAAGCGGCATTTTTTGCTCCGCTTATTTTAACCTCTCCGCTTAGTTTTGGAGAATGGTATATGTGTAAATATTTATACATTTATAGGCCTTTATTTTAATGATTTAATTTTCAAAACTTCTTAGAAGTTTTATTTCATCCTTCCATATTTCAGGGTCTATTGTCTCAAGTATAAGAGGGATATTGTCAATTCTTTTATCCTGCATAATAAATTTAAAAGCGTTAAGACCTATTTCCCCTTTTCCTAAAGAGTGATGTCTATCTACACGGCTTGCAAATTTTGCTTTTGAATCATTTATATGCATTCCTTTTAGATATTTAAAACCTACGATTTTTTCAAACTCTTCCATTGTTTTTTCATATGTTTCTTTAGTACGTATGTCGTATCCTGCAGCAAATATATGAGCTGTGTCTATACATACCCCAATTCTTTCTTTATCTTCGATTTTATCTATTATATAGGCGAGATGTTCAAATTTATATCCAAGGTTGCTTCCCTGTCCCGCTGTTGTTTCAAGTACAAATACACAACTCTCAGTCTCTTTTATTGCAAAATTTACACTCTCACTTATTAAATCAAGGCACTTTTCTTCGCTTATTTTTCTAAGATGGCTTCCGGGATGAAAATTTAAGTATTTAAGTCCTAAAATTTCTACTCTTCTTGCTTCTTCAATAAACGCTTCAAGGGACTTTTTCCTGTTTTCAGTTTCAGGATGTCCAAGGTTTATTAAATAACTGTCGTGAGGAAGGACACTCTCAGGGGAAAATCCGTGTGTTTGCATCCACTCTTTGAATTTAGTGATATTTTTTTCACTAAGAGGTTTTGCTTTCCACTGGCGCTGGTTTTTTGTAAAAAGGGCAAAACCGTTTGCCCCTATCGAAACGGCGTTTTTTATTGCATTTTCAACACCTCCTGCGGCTGAGACGTGAGCTCCTATAAATTTCATAAAATCCCTTTTTAGCCGCAATTGTATCAAATTAGACTAATTTAGGCCATTTTAACTTTCCATTTGGGTTTGAGAGCAGATGAACGTGTGTGTGAAATATTTCTTGACCTGCATTTTTCCCATTGTTTGTAATTAATCTGTAATCTGTAATGTTAAGTTCTTTTGCCACTTCTTTTATAAATTCAGCCATTTCACAGAAAAGTTCATTTGGGGTATCGTTAAACTTTTCATAATGCTCTTTTGGAATTATTAAAACGTGAATCGGAGCTGATGGGTTTATGTCATAAAAAGCTAAAAATTTATCGTTTTCTAAAACTTTTTTGCTTGGAATTTCACCATTAACTATTTTACAAAAAATACACTCCATTGAAAGCCTCCTTTTTTTTTGGTATTATATCCAAAAATTTTAAGGAGTCTTGGTGGATTTAAGCGATATTAAAAATGCACTCTCTCTTGAAGAGTTAGAAAACATAAGAATAAAACTTCTTGGTAAAAAAGGTGAAATTACCCAAAAATTTAAAGAACTTAAAAATTTTGCGCCTGAGGAGAGAAAAAAAGTAGCAAAAGAACTTAATGAATTGAAAGAGAAAGCTTTAGAGCTTATAGCTCAAAAGAGAAAAGAGCTTGAAGAAAAACTTCTTGAAGAAAAACTTAAAAGTGAAAGAATAGATGTCACTCTTTTTAATCCAAAACCCACAGGTGCTATTCATCCAATTACAGATACTATGAATAAGATTATAGACTTTTTTACAAAAATGAACTTTTCAGTAGAGACAGGACCTTTAGTAGAAGATGATTTTCACAATTTTGAAGCTTTAAACCTTCCAAAATACCATCCGGCACGCGATATGCAGGATACTTTTTATTTTAAAGACGGCTCTTTATTAAGAACCCATACTTCCCCTGTTCAGATTAGAACTATGCAAAAACAAAAACCTCCTATTCGTATGATTAGTCCCGGAGCTGTTTTTAGAAGGGATTATGATTTAACTCACACTCCTATGTTTCATCAAGTAGAGGGGCTTGTTGTGGATGAAAAAGGAAAAGTTAGCTTTTCAAATCTTAAATTTATATTAGAATCGTTTTTAGTTCATATGTTTGGTGATGTTGAAGTAAGATTTAGACCATCTTTTTTTCCATTTACAGAGCCGAGTGCTGAAGTTGATATAAGCTGTATTTTCTGTAAAGGCAAAGGGTGCAGGGTCTGCTCTCACACAGGATGGCTTGAAGTACTTGGGTGTGGAGTGGTTGATCCTAATGTGTTTAAGGCTGTCGGGTATGAGAATGTGAGCGGATATGCTTTTGGTTTAGGGGTTGAGAGGTTTGCAATGCTTTTAAATAGAATTAATGACCTTAGAAGTATGTATGAAGGAGATATCAGACTTATGGAGCAGTTCAAATGATAGTAACAAGAAGATGGCTTGAGGAATTTATTGATTTAGAGGGAATTAGCACGCAAGAAATTATTGATACACTAAATAGAATCGGTCAGGAAGTTGAAGGATATAAAAAAATAGAAATACCTCAAAATGTTGTAGTAGGGGAAGTAATTGAGTGTCATAAACATCCAAATGCAGATAAACTTAATGTCTGTCGTGTAAATGTGGGAGATGAAGAGCTTCAGATTGTATGTGGTGCAAGTAACGTGGCAGCCGGGCAGTTTGTTCCTGTGGCTCTTATCGGAGCTGTTTTACCTGGGGATTTTAAAATCAAAAAAGCAAAACTAAGAGGTGTTGAATCTTTTGGAATGATATGTGCCGCAAGGGAAATTGGACTTCCTGATTTTCATGAGGGTATTTTGGTTTTAGATAACTCTTTAGGTGAGCTTAAAATTGGGGAATATGCAGGGAGGTATCTTAATGATGAGGTGATTGAACTTGGAGTTACTGCAAACAGGGGAGATTGTTTTAGCGTTTATGGCATTGCAAGAGAGCTTAGGGCAGGGCTTAAAAGACCTTTAAAATCCCTTGAATTTAATTTAGAAGAACTTCCTGAAGGAATTGGAAGGGTTATAAAACTTACAAAAAATGAAGCTAAAAAATCTTCTCATCTAATTAAAGCTTTTGAAGGAAAAATAAATTCTAAACTGAAAATAGACTACAGACTTGCTTTAGTTGAACTTGAAGCTAAAAACAGTATAGATAAATATATAAAATATTCGATGCATGCAACAGGTGTTTTATTGGTTGCCGGAAATATAGGTGAGATTGAGCTTTCATATGAAGATGGAGTGGATATTTTTAAATGCTATGGGAATTATTATGTAGGTATAAAAAATGAGATAGAAGTAGAAGAAAACGGAAAATATCTTGTAAATGCAAATTATATTGATCCAAAATATGTAAGTGAAATTGTTTTTCTTAAAAATTTAAAAACTGATGATTACTTTTTTAGGGCAAGCAGGGGAAGTGAGCTAAATCTTTCTTTTGGTATGAATTATTTTTTAAATGAGATAAATTTACCTGTTTTTGCCGGGGATATTGATTTATCTAACGATAAAAATGAGAGAGTTATTAATATTAATGTAAAAGAGATTGAAGAGATTATAGGCGATAATATAAGTGAAGAGGAGATGGTTGAAATTTTAAAATCCCTTGAATTTAGTATTGAAAGTGTAAATGAAGAAAATATTAAAGTAAAAGTCCCTTCTTTTAGAAGCGATATTGAAAATATTCAGGATATTGCAGAAGAAATTTTAAGAATTTACGGGATTGATAAAATAAAATCTATTCCTCTTGAATTTAAAGAGGCTAACAGAATAAACGAAGTTTTAGAAAAAATAGAATTTGTAAACAGACTTAAAGAAAAGTCTGTTGCAAACGGTTTTTATGAAGTTATTCATTTTGTTTTTGATAATAAAGAGAGACTTAAAAATTTTGGTTTTGAGGTTGTTGATGATAATCTTGATTTACTAAATCCTATTGCAAGCGAACTTAACACACTTCGCTCAACTCTCCTTTTACAGCTTTTAGATGATGTAAAATACAATAAAGCAAACGGATATAAAAGAATTTATCTGTTTTCTCATGGAAGCTGTTATGATAAAAATAGAAATGAATATGAAAAAATAGCGTTTGTAATAAATGGATTTAATGACTATGAAAATCCTGTAAATCACGGAAAACCTGCTAAGGTTAATTTTAAATTTATAGTTGATAAATTGGCTCAGATTTTTGGAGATATAGAGTTAATTGAAAATGATTATCATCCTATAGCTCACCCTTATCAAAATGCAAAAATTTTAAAAAACGGAAAAGTTATAGGAGTTGTTGCAAAACTTCATCCAAAGGTTGCAAAAGAGTTTGATATAGATGATACATATTTTGCAGAAATTGAACTAAATAAAATTGACATAGAAAAAAAAGAGGCAAAAGATATTATTAAGTTTCCAAAAGTAACAAGGGATTTAAGCTTAGTTGTCGATAAGGATATTCCTTATAAAGAAATTTTTGAAATTATTGATTCTTTAGAGATTGAAGAGCTTAAAGATTTTTATCCGATTGACATTTATGATTTAGGTGATAAAAACTCTCTTACAATCAGATTTATTCTTCAGGCAAATAAAACTTTACAAGAAAATGAAATTAATGATATAATGGAAAAAATTTTAAATGCCTTAAAAGAGAAAGGAATTGAGCTTAGATGAGGTTAAAAGTATTAAGCGGTAAAAGATTTAATGAAGAATTTATAGTTGATTCAGATAAATCAATTTCGCACAGATGTGCGATTTTTTCTCTTTTAACTGAGGGGGTTAATGAAATTAAAAACTATTTAAGGGCAGAAGACACTTTAAATTCTTTAGAAATTGCCAAAGCTTTAGGAGCGGAAGTTGAAGATAATGGAGAAGTTATAAAAATAAAAGCTCCAAAAGAACTAAAAGAAGCCGATGATGTTCTTTATTGCGGAAACAGCGGAACTACTATTAGAATTTATATGGGATTACTTGCCGGGATTGATGGTTTTTTTGTACTTACAGGTGATAGATATTTAAAAAAACGACCTATGGGAAGGGTTGCAAATCCTCTAAGAAGTATTGGTGCTAAGATTGACGGAAGGGATAACGGAAATTTAGCGCCTTTAGCAGTTAGGGGAGGAGAGCTTAAGAGTTTTGAATATGAAAGTAAAATTGCTTCAGCCCAGGTAAAATCGGCTCTTATTTTAGCTGCACTTAATGCCGATAAACCTTCTTTTTATAAAGAGCCTTTCTTAAGCCGTGACCATACGGAGAGAATGCTAAAGGGTATGGGAGCAGAGCTTGAGGTTAATATAAATCCTGACCTATCATGTGAAATTACAATTTATCCTCTCACAAAAAAACTCTCTCCTTTAACATTTGAAGTGCCAAACGACCCAAGCAGTGCGTTTTTCTTTGCAGTAGCCGCTGCTATTACAAACTCTACTGCAGTTATTAAAAATATCACTTTAAATCCAACAAGAATAGAAGCCTATAAAGTGTTAGAAAAAATGGGGGCTGAGGTTGAATATCTTTTAAAAGAGGATAGATATGAGCCTATAGGGGATATTATAGTAAAAGGTAAAAATTTAAAAGCAATTGAAGTTAGCCAAAAAATTCCTTGGCTTATTGATGAAATTCCGGCTCTTGCAATGGCAATGGCTGTGGCTGAGGGTAAAAGTGTGGTAAGAAATGCAAAAGAATTGAGAGTTAAAGAGTCAGACAGAATAAAAGCGGTGGTAGAAAACCTTAGAAAATGCGGAATTGAAGCAAATGAACTTGAAGACGGCTTTGAGATAAGAGGTGGTATTCCTAAAAAAGCACTTATTAATTCATACGGAGACCATAGGATTGCTATGAGTTTTGCAGTGCTTGGACTTATATGCGGAATGGAAATTGATGATGTTGATTGTATAAACACTTCTTTTCCTAACTTTTTTAAACTTTTTTCTAAAATTGCAGAGTTTGAGGTAGAAAATGGAAATTAAAAAAGCAAGAAGTTATGGATTTTGTTTTGGAGTAAAAAGAGCTGTTGAAATTGCAGAAAATTCTAAAGATGCTGTAACTCTTGGACCTTTGATTCACAATCCTCTTGAAATTGAGCGTCTTGCAAAAAACTATAATGTAAAATTTGTAAATTCTATTGATGAAATTGATGAAAATATCAAAAGAGTGATTGTTAGAACTCACGGAATTGCTAAAGATAAGCTTAAAAAATTAAAAGAAAAAAACGTAGAAGTAATTGATGCTACCTGTCCTTTTGTAAAAAAACCTCAAGAAATTGTAGAGGAGATGAGTAAGCTTGGGTATGATATTGTAATTTTTGGGGATATAAATCATCCGGAAATTCAAGGAGTTATGAGCTATTCTATACATAATAGAGTGTTTGTGGTTTTAGGTGTTGAGGAGCTTAAAGATAAAAAACTAAAAGATAAAATTGCAACGGTAGCTCAGACTACAAGAAAGATAAGCGATTATTTAAAGATTACTAATTATCTTATTGAAAACCATAAAGAAGTGAGGGTTTTTAACACTATCTGCAATGCGACATTTGAAAATCAGGATGCTGTAAAAGAGCTTAGCCGTGAGGCTGATATTATGATAATTGTAGGTGGTAAAAACTCTTCTAATACAAAGCAGTTATATAATATAGCAAAAGAAAACTGTGAGAGTTATTTAGTTGAAAATGAAAATGAAATAAACCCTAAGTGGTTTAAAGGAAAAAAACTCTGCGGAATTAGCGCCGGGGCATCTACGCCTGAGTGGCTTGTAGAAAAAATAATCTCAAAAATAAAGGATGTAACATGAAAGAGTTAAATATTGGCGATGTAGTTGATTTTAAAATAGAAAAAATCATTAAAGGCGGTTTTGTTGGAAATAAAGACGGGGTTGAGTTTTTCTTGCCAAAAAGCTTAAGCGGTCTTAAAGAAGATGAAAGTGTTATTGGTAAGAATATAAAAGCAAAAGTCAAAGAGTTTAAACAAAATTCTGTTGTTGTAGATAGAAAAGCTTATTTAAATGATATAAAAAACAGGCTTGAGAGCTTAAAAGATAAAGTTGTAAAAGCAAAAGTTGTAAAAGTAAAACCGAGCGGACTTGTTATTGATGTTGATGGAATTAGCGGGTTTGTCCCAAGGGATGAAATTTTTTATAAAAAAATTGACCATAAAAAATATTTTGATGAGGGAGATGAGATTGAAGCAGTGCTTATAGATGAAAACAGAAGGGTTTTTTCTATAAAAAAAGCACTTCCAAATCCGTGGGATGAAGTTAGAAACTTAAATGTAGGCGATAGGGTAAAAGTTACTGTTTCTCATTTGACTGACTATGGTGCGTTTGTTGATTTAGGAAACGGAGTTGAAGGATTTTTGCATATAAGTGAAATTAACTGGGATGGAATTAATGATTTAACAATAGGTGATGAGATTGAGGTTGAGATTGTTGAGATTGACCCTGATAACGAAAGATTAAGAGTTACAAGAAAAAATCTTTTAGAAAAACCTGCTGCTGAATTTGCTCAAAAATATCAAGTTGGTGATATAGTTGAAGGTGTTATTACCAAGTTTATAAATGTAGGGGCGTTTGTTGAGATTGATGGAATTAGTGTTTTAATGCCAAATAAATTTGCCTCATTTAAAAAGGGTGAAAAGGCAAGTGATATTTTTGAAATAGGCGATAAAATGGAATTTAAAGTAATTACTATCTCTCCTGAAGAGAATAAAGTAATAGTTTCAAGAAAAGATGCAATGCCAAATCCATATGAAATTTTTGCAAAGAATCATCAGGTAGGGGATGAAGTTCAAGGAAAGGTAAAATATATTACAGATTTTGGAATGTTTATAGACCTTGGAGATATTGAAGCACTTGTTAG
>JAMOSM010000104.1 GCA_027063075.1 Nautiliaceae bacterium
GAGTAGGATTAAAGATAATTTTCCCATCAACTCTTGTAACTCTAACACCATGTACCATTTTTGCAAAAGGCAAAGAGCTCATATACATACAAGCAGCCGCGGCGTTCATAGCCCCAACTTGCAAGTCACTATCCTCATCTGCACTTAAAGCCATAATGGTAATAATAGTATCATATCCATAATCCCTTGGAAAAAGAGGTCTTAAGCTTCTATCTACAATTCTAGCAGTAAGTGTTTCAAAGTCTCCCGGTTTTTGTTCTCTTTTTACAAACCCTGCAGGAATTTTTCCAACCGCATAAGCCCTTTCTACATACTGAACTACTAAAGGAACAAAATCCTCTTCAATTACTTCATCAGGATTATACGTAAGGGTTGCAAGCATTACAGTATTTCCTTCCTGCCACCATATAGAACTGTCAGCCTGTCTTGCAACTTTGTTTAAGATAAATTTTTGCTCTTTTCCGTTAATTTTAATATCTACTTCACAACTCATTCTTCATACTCCTTAAAATAAAATCTTGTATCAACATAATCTTCTATCACTTTTACAAAAAATGTATTATCTACAATTTTTTCAACCATTTCAGCTGTACTTTTAGCAATTATGGGAATTGCAACATTAATGGAATTTACTTTTTTATTTATACAGCTTTTTATAGCACATAAAAGAGTAAGACCAGTGTTTGCCCCCTCATCCACTAATAATACATTTTTATTCTCAAGTGTAATTATACCCTCTCCTGCACGTAATTTATGAATGTCTTCTAAAATTTTTTCCTCATATACCCTTTCAATTTCATTAAAAATATAATCATCAGTAATTTCAAAACTCTCAATAAGCTCATTTATTAATACATAATCCTTAGTTTCACTAACAGCCGCAAGAGAAGTTTCTTTGTTTATAGGGGATTTAACCTCTTCAATAAACAGAAAATCCCCTTCAAGAAGCCCGTTTCTCATAGCAATTTCACGTGCGTAAAAAACACCTCTTTTACTAATTGCAAGTACCACACAGTTATTTAGCATATCTTTATCTAAAGATTCAATAAGCCTTGCAAGCGCTTCTTTTTTATTTTCAAAAATCATTTTCAAACCTTAAACTTTTTTAAAAATTCTTCAGGATACTGTCTTAAAATTTCATCTTCACTAAAAGTAAATTTAAAGTTTTGAATATACTCTCTTAAAACTTCATAAGCCCAGTTAATTTCTTGGATTTTTTCTTTATCTCCTCCCATATCAGAGTGATATTTTTTAGCTAACAATTTATATTTTTTGTTAATATCCTTCATAGTGCTAAGAGGAGGGACTTCTAAAATTCTGCAGGCTTTTTTAATCTCCTCTATTTTAGAAACGATGTCGCACCTCCACTTATAAAAGGTTTTAGGTCATTATCTTTAAATTTAATCCCAACCCCTAAGAAAAAGCTTCTAGCTTCTGTATTGAGAACATTATCAACCCCTGCTAAAAATTCAAGATGTTTTAAATAAAGGTATGTAGCTTTAAAGTTAAGATGAGGATTATCTCCCCTTTTGTCATTTGCACTATTAAAATCATATATCTCACCTGTAAATTTAACTTTATCTTTATTCATAAAATAATCAATTCCAACCCCTCCTGTACTTTCTATTACACCACCTCTTAATAAAATATTACCATATCTTTTTCCAAGTTCGGCATTTACATAAAGTTTATTTTCATCTTTAAAAGGAAGGCTTGAATAATCTTTTCTTGAAGCAATACCTAAAATATAATATTTAGTAGGAGTAGGTTTATATGCAACATTTGCAATAGTTAAATAATCATCATCTTTTGTTAAATAAGAAGTGGTAATATCTACAACAAGCTCCGATTTATTAAATGAAGCTAACATATTATCTATCTTTTTAAAACTGTCACTTCCGTTTGCAAAGAAATCTTTAGCTGCAATAATAGTCTGTTTTATTGTTTTATTGTTCTCTTTTAGCATAATATTTACATTTTTACCAACATTTGTATATTCATCGGCTAATGTATTAAATTTTACCTTTACATCGCTAAGCATTGTATTTGCATTATCAATAAGTTTATTAAGTTTTTCTGCTAAAACAGGGGTTTTTTCCCTTAAAATATCCCCTGTTTTCTTATAAGAAAGCATTAAATCATTTGCATTTTTAAAAAGTCTTGGAAGTTTTTTATGAGTTAATTCTAAAATATCATTTACCTTAGCAGATGCAATTTCTATATTTTTCATTATATTTTTAACGTGAGAAAGAGTTTCATTATCTAAAAGTTTATCATTAACCCTGTTAATCATTACTCTAAGTTCGCTGACAGCAGAGTTTATATTGTTCATAACATCTTCCATAGAAGCAGTTTTTAAATATTTTTTAATAACATCTCCTGGCTTGTAATACTCTTTTGAGTTTGAAGGGATAATTTTTAAATACTTACCTCCAAGGACATTATCCTGAGCTACTACCACCTCAGAGCCAACCGGAATTTTAACTTCCTTTTTAATAATAAGCTTTAATCTAACTCCTTCTTCTTGAAGCTGCATATTATCTATTGCACCTATTTTAACACCCCTCATTTTAACACGCGACTTTTTATTAAGCCCGCTTGCATCATTTACAATGGCATATATTACATATCCTTTTTCTTTTAGCTTCTCTAATGTTTTAATCTGAAAAGTCAATAAAAGTAATGCAGCAAGAGACAATATTACAAACAAACCTACTTTTATTTCAGTTTTCATTGTATTCCTTTATTTTATTTGAATAGTCTGTTTTAAACCACCAATTGGATAAAAATTGACGTTAAAACTTAGTAAATAATTATTATTAAAAGAGATTCCGCCTTCAGTTAAAACAGGAATTCTGTTTTTCTGAATACTCAAATTATATTGCCAACACTTTTTATTGAGTTTAACCCCAAACAAAAAATACTGAACGTATCTGTTTTCTATATCATAATTATACTCAAAATAATATTTTTTATGTGAATTTATACTTTTTTCAACCCTTAATGTATAAGTCTGAATTATATTTGAAGGGTCATCTTCAGCTTTAGAATAAAGATGAGAGATTTTAAAATAAAAGTTTTTTAAAGGAAAAGAAAAAGAAAATGAGTTATAAATTACACTTTCTAAATCCCAGGAATATTTATTAATATCGCTTATTGATATAGAGCTTTTTTTCAAATTAACAATATTTTCTAAAGAACCCTTCTTTTTAAAATTAATATCACTGTTTTGCCTTAAAGTATGGTCTAAGTAAAAACTGCTGCCTTCAAAAATCTGAAAAAGATTAAAACTTACACTATCTACAATATTAGTGTAATTTAAAAGCTCATTCTCTTTTGAAAGCTTACTTAACTGTTTAAAATTAAATTCAACAGAAGGGTTTATAATATGTAAAAATGAATTTTTTTTAGTTAAAGAAGTATAAAACTTAAGGGTGCTGTAAAGCTCATAAAAATATTGAGGAGGAGTTTGAGAATTATAATAATTAGAATTCACATAATTAAAAGTTTCACTAAATTTTATGTTTAAAATATCATCAAAAAATCTCTTATCAACCGATAACGGTAAATTAAAATCTACCTGATAATATTTAACAGATTTTGAATAAAAGTTATATAAATTTAAATCAAAAGAGTTTAAAATAAAATCTTTTCTCTCAAACTTATGCAAATTAACTTGAGGCAGAATTTGAATGGTATCATCGTTCGATATTTTTGTAGTATCTATAAAATATTTTGCATAAACACCCAAAAAATAACCTTTATTAACAGGTGTTATATAATTTATTTTTGAAGTTATAAGTTTATCAACCAGATAAGAGGTGTTAAAAGTATAGTTATAAGGGTTTAAATAAAAATAATCAACATCGTTTGCATACTTTATTTTTGCATACAACTTATCATTACTAAAAACCTTATCTCTTTTATAAAAAATTTCGTATCCAAAATGTTTTTTATGGGCTAAAGCATATTTCTCATAATATTTCTCAAAATCTATAAATTCTCCAAATTTAATTTCCCCGTAATCATATGCAGATGTCACAAACCTAAATGTATTATAAATACCCTTTCCCCTTTTTGTCCTTATAGTAGGAGTTACTTCAAAATCTGCATAAGGACTTAAAACAAAATAAATAGGCTGGGAGTATAAAAAACCCTCTTTTGCAGAAAATCCTACATACGGTCTTAAAAGCCCTGAATGCCTTGTTTTATTTAAAGAGTTAAAAAAGAATGGAAAATAAAAAACAGGGGTGTTATGAACATATAAAACAATATTATAAAGTTTCATATATTTAGTATCTTTATTATAAACACCCCTTTTTGCAGACAAAAACCAATCAGGATTTTCCACACAACAGCTTGAAAATATTAAATCATCTAAAGAGATTATACTTTTTTTCAATGAAACCTTTGGAGCCTTAAACCAGATATCGTTGTATTTATCTATTAAAAAAACATCTTCTATTTTAATCTCTTTTTTTGAAAAAACAGTAGCCTTTTGAGCAAGAATAGAGATATTTTTATAAAAAACAACTACATCTTTTTTTAAAATCACTATTTTTCTGTTTTTAATAACACCCTCTTTTGCTTGAATAACATAGTTGTTATAAATTATTAAAGGATTTACTAAATAAAGTTCCTTACCTTTATATTTTGCAGCCGTCGCAAACACTTCAACCTTTGCAAATAAAAAAGAAGCAAAAAAAATTAAACTAATTATCTTCAACAACAACAGCTCTTCCTACAATATCATGAATAGCTCTGTTTAAAGGGTCTACAATAGCATAAAACATTCCAAGATAAAAAAACATTTCATCAAAGTTTCTAAAAAGACTTCTTATAAAAGCTCTTAAATGAGTCGGGGTATCGAGTGTTTGAATATCAATAACCTTTATTTTTACAATCATTTTTCCAAGAGTTTTACCATAAAGAGCAACAAAAATCCAATGATAAAGCATATAAGCTACAAAAATATAAACAAAAAGTTTATCTGTTAAGATAATCATCTCTTCATATGTTTTAGCATTTGCAAAAGAATCAAAAAATGCAATTACAACCAAAAAAGAGATTAATAAATCATCTATACTCATAGCAATAATTCTTTTAGAAAGAGAAGCGATTTTAAAACCTTCCCTTTCTAATTTATCAGCAATATTTTCCATCTATTTTCCTATAGCCTGATATGCAATGTCAGTTCTGTATTTTTTACCATCAAAATGAACTTTATCAACAATTTTATAAGCTTCATCCCTTGCTTCTTTTACATCTTTTCCAAATCCAACGCAAACCAGCACTCTTCCGCCTGTTGCATAAAGTTTTCCATCAATTTTTTTAACACCCGCATATGCAATATATCCATTGCAATCACTTAAATCATCAACGGTAATTTCCGCAGGCTCACTACTTGAGTAAGGATAGTTTTTAGAAGCACACACAACCCCAACCGCAACCATATCTTTAATTCTCACATCTATTTTATCAAGCTGTTTTGTAGCCCCGTTGTAAAACATATCATAAACGCTGCTATCAATAAGCGCCATTAACTCCTCACATTCAGGGTCCCCAAATCTTACGTTATATTCAAGCACATACGGTTCATTATCAACCACCATAAGCCCTATAAAAAGGACTCCCTCAAAAGGAGCCCCCTCTTTTTGCATTCCTTTAAGGGTTGGCTTTATAATCTTTTCTTTTACTTTTTCATACAGCTCAGGCGTTGCAAGAGGAGTTGGCGCATATGCACCCATTCCTCCTGTGTTTGGTCCTTTATCCCCGTCAAGAAGTCTTTTATGGTCTTGTGCTGCAGGAAGTAAAACAAAATCCTCCCCGTCACAAATTGCAAACATACTAAGCTCATATCCATTTAAAAACTCTTCTACAATCACTTTTTTCCCCGCATCCCCAAACATTTCACCGCTTAACATTCCATCAACAGCTTTTTTAGCATTCTCCCTGCTCTCAGCAATAATTACCCCTTTTCCTGCACAAAGACCATCGGCTTTTACAACAATTGGAAGTTTTTCCATATTGTCAATAAATTCATAAGCTTTTTCTTTATCTGAAGTTTCAATATATTTTGCTGTAGGAATATTGTATTTTTTAAGAAAGTTTTTCATATAAACTTTACTTCCTTCAAGTTTTGCAGCTTCTTTGCTTGGACCAAAAATAGTAAGACCATGTGCTTTAAACACATCAACTATTCCCTTAACCAAAGGGGCTTCTGGTCCTACTATTGTAAGGTCAATTTCATTTTCTTTTGCCCATTTTGCAAGCTCTTCAAAATCTTTTATATCAATATTTGTGGCAAACTCCTCAGTAGCTCCGTTTCCAGGAGCGTAAAAAACCTCAGCCTCATCTTTTAAAAAATAACCTATACTATATTCTCTTCCACCGCTTCCAACTATCAAAACTTTTTTCATACCAAGCCTTTTTTAATGAAATTATATCATTTTAATTTTGCACCTGTAATTAAAGCAAAAATCCAAGGCCAAATTAAAAGCAAAATCATAAAAACAGCCGCTATTACATAAGAAATTTGAGGTTTTGCCCTTTTTTTAAGACATTCAATATCTGTATTATATTCCCCACAATAATCAATATCACGGCTTAACTTGTTAAGATACAAAAAATAGTAACAAAAACCACTTAAAAAAGAACTTATAAGAATTATTGTAGCTATAATTAACAAAGGATGAAATTTTGCATAAGCCATTAAATACCCTATCATCAAAGAAGCCACCAAAACTCCCATAGCCTCAATTGTCATTCTTCTGTATAATAGATAAAACCATCCAAACAAAAACGCCCATAAATTAAATTTAGGCTTACATTTTCCAAGCCCGTCATCCCTTATTATCTCTTCAAAAGCTTTTTTGTCTTTTTCACTTAGGTTATAATAACTTTTTTCTAAAAGCTCCAAAAATTTCTGTTTCATACCCTGCCTTTTATAAAGGTCTTGTAATAATCCCACGTTGCAAGCGATAAAAGTCCCATAACCGGAGAAAAAATAACCGAAATTATTAAAAATATCCAAGGATTATAGTTAAGTCTAAATGCAAGGTATGCTATTGCACTTGCCATTACAATCCACACTAAAATTGTGCCCATAATTTACCTTTTTTAGTTAAAATTATATTTAAAAAAGGCGTGTTATGAAAATAAAAGTGCCAAAAAGTTTTGATTTAAACGTTAAAAACTCTGAAAGTGTGGCAAGAATAGCCGCAGCTGCAAAAAACGGAGGAGTAAAAGCTGCATTAATGATTCCAAAACAAAAGCCGATTTACGACAAACTCCATCTTGCATACAACTTAAAAAGAGCAAATGAGGAAAATTTTAATCTTTTTGTGGCAATTGAAGGAATACACGATAACAAACTCAGCGAAATTTCAATTTTAAAAAACAAAGGGGCAAGTGCTATTTACATAAACTCAGATGAAGATATGAATTTAATAAAAAGGGTTTTTGAATATGCCGAGTTTTTGAATATACCTATTTTTATAAATCCTAATAACAAAGCTCTAAGCAGCGGAGTTATGAACGACAGTGAAATGGCATACTCTCTTGGAGTCAGCGGAATTCCAAATTATGCCGAGAGTATTGAGGTTGCAAAAATTTACGAACTCTCCCATCACTTTAAAGCAAAAGTAGTGTTTCAAAGCATTACCACAAAAGAATCCATTGAAATTTTAAAAAACAGACCCTCAAACATTTTTATAGACGTATGTATTGATAATTTATACTTCAGTGACGAAATGTTAAAAGATTTTAATACACTTTATAAAACATTTCCGCCCCTTAGAAGTGAAGAAGACAAAGAAGCTCTGCTTAATGCGTGTAAAGAGGGAATTGTTGATTTTATATCATCAAACCATATTGCAACCAACCAAAAAGACGTGCCTTTTGAAGAAGCACAAGAAGGAATAAGTAAGCTTGATATTTTTACACAACTTGCATACTCTTTGCCTCTGCCTTATAAAACCATTACAAAATTAATATCAACCAACCCTGCAAAACTTTTTAATTTCGAAATAAAAGAGGAAATTGAAATAGAATTTAAAAAAACTCCTGTTGATGTTTCATCTTTTGCAAGCAAAGGTAAAAACTGCCCATATACTACTTTAAAAGCCATTATAGTTTAGTCTTTTTATATCAATCTTTTTAAAGCTTTTTATTTACTTTTTTTTCTTTTTGTGCTATAATAAATTAATAATCAATTAAGGAGGGGAAATGAAATATTATGAACCACTCGAAGATGGAAAAATAAAATGTCTTCTTTGCCGCCACCACTGCGTACTAAAAGAAGGACAAGTAGGCATTTGTGGCGTCAATATGAACGAAGGTGGAAAACTTGTAAATCTTGTGTATGGGCATCCAAGTTCTATTAATGTAGACCCAATTGAAAAAAAACCACTGTTTCACTTTTTACCGGGAACAGATGTACTCTCTTTTGGAACTGTTGGATGCAACTTTAAATGTCCATTTTGTCAAAACTGGCAAATTGCACATACCAACAAAGTAAATGATTCAGTTTATGTAAGCCCTGAACAGATGGTAGAGCTTGCACTACAGTATAAATGCAAATCAATTGCATACACATATAATGAGCCAAGCATTTTTTACCCGTATGCAAGGGATGTTGGAGTTTTGGCAAAAGAAAAAGGTCTTAAAAACGTATTTGTAACAAACGGTTTTGAGAGTGTGTATGAGATTGAAGATATGAAAAACTGGGTTGATGCTTGCAATGTGGATTTAAAAAGCTTTAAGCCTGAATATTACAAAAAAGTTTTAAAAGGAAGACTTGAGGATGTTCTTGATACAATCCAAAGACTTCATAATGTTGGTATCTGGCAGGAAATTACAACCCTTGTAGTGCCTGGAGATAATGACTCTGAAGAAGAGCTAACTCAAATTGCAGAATTTATTGCAAACGTTGGAAAAGAAATTCCTTGGCATATTACAAGGTTTCATCCTGATTATAAAGTTAAGGACAAAGGTCCTACTCCAATTGAAACTATGATAAAAGCATATGAAATAGGAAAAAAAGCCGGACTTAAATATGTATATCTTGGAAACATTGCAGCACCTGTAGTTACTTACTGTCCAAAATGTAATGAAGAATTGATAGTACGTTCAATTTACAGAGTTGAAAAAAACATTTTACAAATTGATGAAAACGGACAGGCACACTGTCCAAAATGTGGAGAAATTATTGAAGGAGTATGGAAATGAGAAGAGCATATTTTAAAGACTGGTATGGCGGCAGCTGTGAAGCAGTAGAGAGATTTATTGCTCATTTTAATAAAATAATAGACGAAAATGTAGATTCACAAAAAGCTAAAGAAGTTTTTTCATTAAAACCAAAAGCCCTAATCTCCCCACATGCAGGATGGATGTATAGCGGTTTTACGGCAAATTTCGCCTATAGAATAGCAAGTAATACAAAACCAAAAAGAGTTGTGGTAATTGGACCAAGTCACAGAGTACCTTTTAGGGGTATTTCTACAACCCTTGAAGATTTTTATGAAACACCTTGCGGAATGCTTCAAATAGATAAAGCTTTTGCAAGCGAACTTATTGAAAAATTTGGAGTTTTAAATCTTGAAGAGGTTCATCAGGAACATTCAACCGAAGTTCAGATGCCGTTTATTTACCACTATTTTGGAGAAATACCGGTAGTGGAGCTTATTTATGGAGATTATGAACCTGAGAGATTAAAAGATATAATTGAATATGCAATTGATGATAACTCATTAGTGGTAATTTCAACAGACCTTAGCCACTATTATGATTTAAAAACAGCAAATGCACTTGATTATAACTGCCTTGAAGCTATTCAAAACCTTGATTTAGAAGTACTCGAAAAATGCGAAGCATGTGGAAAAATAGGAGTGGCTGCGATGATTATAGCAGCAAGTGAAATGGGACTTACTCCTTTTGTTGTAGATTACAGGACAAGTGCTGATGTAACAGGCGATACAAGTAATGTTGTAGGATATATGAGTGCGGTTTTTATATAAGAAAAAATTATGGTATAATATCAAAACTCCAACAAGAGGAGGTGAATTATGCCAAGAGGAAAATTCAGACTAAAAAGAAAAAGAAGAAGAGTTTTATATTCTAAATAACTCTTTTTCTCTTTTTCTTTATCTCTCACTAAATAGGGTCAGTCCCGTTTTCTGAAATAAAAAAAAAGAAAAAATTAAAGAGACTTTATAAGTTTACTTGCTAAACCTAAATCAACATCACCTCTTTGTTTTAATCTTTTCATAATCTCACCCATATTTT
>JAMOSM010000105.1 GCA_027063075.1 Nautiliaceae bacterium
AATAAAATATTAAAAAGTAAACTTTCTTGAGACTCAAACAGATTATTATTAAGGCTCTTGTAGCCTTTGCTTATTATCTTGATTCAAATAAGACTTATAAAAAAATCAAACACTTTTTCTGGCGACTTATGAATGATGATTCTTTTCCTCTAAAAAGAATTTTTGATTTTTTTATGTTCTTTTTAGTTTTAATTAGTGTTGGTATTTTACTTTATGATATAAAGCATAAAGTTCACCCGATATTAGAAGATTTTGATTTTTATTTTGTTACTAGTGTATTTGCAATAGAATATTTAGTAAGATTATGGGTTTATAACGATATTCATAAAATAATAATTCAGGAGTATGAAGAAGCCCATTTTGTCGGACGAGAGTTTGATTTAAAGAAAGTAATAAAAGAGGTTATTGCTAAAAAATGGGAATACATTAAATCACCTTTTGCCATTATTGATTTTTTGGCAATTTTACCGAGCTACAGGGCTTTAAGAATTTTTAGGATTTTTGTAATTTTCAGACTCTTTAAGCTTCTTAGATATACTAAAAGCATAAATACCTTTATAGAAGTTCTTGCTAATAAAAAATTTGAACTTTTTATTCTCCTTATTGCGGTATCGTTTGTTACATTTATAGGAGGAGCTGTAATTTATGTTTTTGAAGCTCATGCTAATGAAAAGATTCAAAATATTTTTGATGCAATTTATTGGTCATTAATTACCATTTCCACTGTTGGTTATGGTGACATTACGCCTGTTACTCATGAGGGCAAAGTCCTTACTATGATATTAATTATAATTGGTATTGGCTTTATCTCTTTTGCAACATCGATTATAGCATCAGCTTTTACTGAGAAACTTGAAGAGCTTAAGGCAGAAAGGGTTGTTAGGATTATTAAAGGAATGAATGATGTTTATTTAATTTGCGGTTTTTCAAACGAAGCTGAGATACTTTGTGAGAGGTTTAAAAAAGAGAGTCAGGATTTTGTAGTGGTTGATATTGATGAAGAGAGGGTAAAAAAAGCGAATATAAAAGGATATATAGCAATAAAAGGGGATATTACTCAAAAAGATTTTTTAAAAACTCTTGATTTTGAAAAACTTTCAAAAGTGTTTGTTTTAACAAACAATGATATAAGCAATTCTTTTATAATTTTAAGTATCAAAGCCTTTTGTAAGAAAAAAGAGCTTGATATAATTGCCCTTGCAAATGATGAAAAAAATGTCTCTAAAATGAAAAAAGCAGGGGCAAAGTATGTTGTTGTTCCAACTACGGTTACTGCTCTTTTAATGGCTGAGTATATAGGTCATCCTATAACATTTGAAGTAATTGATGCTATTTTAACAGAAAAGAAAAACGCAGTAATTGATGAGATTATTGTAATTGAGAATTCTATTCTTGATGGAAAACTTATAGGAGAAGTGGATTTTGATAAGTATAAACTTATTTTATTTGGAGTAATGAAGAAAAACGAATCTCCCCTTTTAAATGAGACGCTAAAAATAGAACACGGGCATTTTTATTTTAATCCGCCTTTTGATTTAAGACTAGAAGCTGGGGATATCTTGGTTGTTATGGGATATAATGTTAGTGTTAATTATTTTAAATATCTTGTAGAAAGAAGTAGTATATGAAAATAGCACTTTTTGGGTTTGATGATTTTGGTGAGAGGGTTGCAGAGTTTTTGCAAAAAAAGGACTTAGTAGTAGTTGTGTTAGATGAAGAGGAGGAAAAAAGGGCAAAAGAGAAGTTTTATGATGTAATAAGAATAAATGAAATAAGCGATGATGAAATCAGAAAAATTGAAGGGTTTGATATAGCTTTAGCCGTACTGAGAGATGAGGATAAAAATCTGTTTTTATGTTTGACTTTAAAAGATTTATATCCTACAAAAAACATAATAGCTAAAGTCTCAAATAAGGATAATGAATATAAATATAAATTAGCAGGAGTTGATAAAACCATTAATCCTTATGAAGTAACAGCAAACAGGATTATGACAATTTTAAAAAAACCTCTTACGTTAAAACTTATTGAAGAGATTATTTTTGAAGACAACAATCTCTCTTTTGCCGAAATTGAAATTCCAAAAGGTTCATTTTTAGACGGAAAATACATAAAAGATATTTATAAAGACATTTCGTCAAATTATAATATCTTAATTATTGCTATTGTAGATAAGGAAATGAGTGAGAATGTTCAGTTTGTAACAAGAGGAATTAATCACAAAATAGATGCGGGCGATATTTTAATAGTTGTGGGTGATAGGGATGAGATAGAAAGATTTGAAGAAGATTTAATTCTCTTAGGAGTTAAAAATGGTTAGTGTAATAGGTGCTGGAGCCTGGGGAAGTGCTTTGTTTTATGCAATATCTCAAAAGACAAAAGCAGTAATTACTTCAAGAAAGAAAAGAAATATTGAAAATTTTGTGGAGATTGAAAAAGCACTTCAGAATGAGTATATAATAATTGTAATTGCTGCTCAGGCAATAGGGGAGTTTTTGAAGCATTATGGCGATAAGATAAAAAATAAAAAAATTCTTGTTGCAAGTAAAGGAATTGATACAAAAAGGCTTAAATTTTTAAATGAAATTTTTGAGGAGTGGGTAAGTGAAGAAAATTTAGCTTTTGTTTCTGGACCTTCTTTTGCAAAAGAGGTAAAAGAGAATAAACCAACAGCCCTTGTAATTGCTTCTAAAAATCTTTCTTTAGCAGATGAATTTAGTGAATTTTTTCCTGAATTTATAAAAGTTTATACAGATTCTGATGTTGAAGGCGTGGAAATTGCGGGGGCATATAAAAATGTAATTGCAATTGCTTCTGGAATATGTGAAGGGTTAAATCTTGGAAATAATGCAAAAGCTGCACTAATTTCAAGAGGACTTGTTGAGATGGACAGGTTTGGTGAAAGGTTTGGTGCAAAAAAAGATACATTTTTAGGTGTTGCGGGGGCTGGAGATTTGTTTTTGACAGCAAATTCAACAATGAGTAGGAACTACAGGGTTGGAATTAATCTTGCAAAAGGTAAAATGATAGAAGATATTTTAAAAGAACTTGGTGAAGTTGCTGAAGGGGTTTATACTACAAAAGCAATTTTTAAGCTCTCTCAAAAATTTGATATTTATACACCAATTGCGAATGAAGTCTATAAGATAATTTATGAGGGCAAAAAGCCCAAAGAGTCTTTAAAAGACCTTCTTTCTTAGTTAGATGGAGATTTTTTTACTGCATCAACTACAATATAAAGCATCATACCCGTTGCAATTACACATAAAGCTATTGCCATAAATCCGCTAAATCCCATTTTTTCTCCTTTTAGTTTAATCGTTTTATTATACCAATAAAATAAAATGATGTGAATAAATTTAGATAAAATTCCTAAAAAAAGGATTGCTTTTGAGACTTGATGAAATACTGGTAAATAAGGAGTTGGTTTATTCAAGAAACAAAGCTCAAGAATTAATAAAAAATAAAAAGGTAAAGGTAAATTCTCGTATTGTTACAAAACCTTCTTTTAGAGTAGATGAAAATGATAAAATAGAGCTTTTAGAAAAAACTTATGTAAGCAGGGCTGCAAAAAAGCTTAAATGTTACCTTGATAAATACAATATTGATTTAAAAAACAAATTAGTTCTTGATATCGGAAGCTCTACAGGAGGATTTAGCGAAGTCTGTTTGGAAAAAGGGGCAAGGGTTGTTGGAGTTGATGTTGGTGATAATCAGCTTCATCCTTCTTTAAGAGATAAAATAGAGCTTTTTGAAAATACCGATATTAGAGATTTTAGCTATCCTGAAAAATTTGATATGATAGTAAGTGATGTGAGTTTTATCTCTCTTCTTAAGATTTTAAAAAAAATTGATTCTTTGATTGAAAAAGGCGATATTATTTTGCTTTTTAAGCCTCAGTTTGAAGTGGGGCGTGAGGCAAAAAGAGATAAAAGAGGAGTTGTGGTTGATAAAGAGGCTATTAAAAAAGCGCGGGAGAATTTTGAAAAAGAGGCAAAAAAATACTGGAAATTTATAAGAAGCGAAGAGGCGTGTATAAAAGGAAAAGAGGGAAACAGAGAGTTTGTTTATCATTTTTTAAAGGAGAGTAATGATTAAAAGGTATCCCACAAGAAAAATAAAAGTCGGTAATGTAGAAATTGGAGGAGATGCTCCTATTAGTGTGCAGTCAATGACCTTTTCAAAAACAAAAGACATTGCTGCTACACTTGAACAGATAAACAGGCTCTATTTTGCAGGGGCTGATATTGTAAGGGTTGCTGTTTTAGATGAAGAAGATGCAAAAGCTCTAAAAGAGATTAAGGCAAAATCACCCCTTCCTATAATTGCTGATATTCATTTTAATTATCGTTTAGGGCTAAAAGCTGCTGAGGTGGTTGATGGGCTTAGGATAAATCCCGGAAATATTGGTGGGAAAGAGAGGGTAAAAGAGATTGTAAAAGTTTGTAAAGAGCGCAGTATTCCTATAAGAATCGGGGTAAATGCCGGTTCTTTAGAAGAGCATCTTGAAAACAGATACGGACAAACCCCAAAAGCGATGGTTGAGAGTGCTCTTTGGCATATTAAATTTTTAGAAGACCTGGATTTTACGGATATAAAAGTTTCGCTTAAGGCAAGTGATGTTCAAAGAACTGTTAAGGCTTACAGAATGCTAAGACCGCTTGTAAATTATCCTTTTCACTTAGGAGTTACGGAAGCTGGGACAAAGTTTCACGCTACAATTAAATCCGCTGCGGCATTTGGAGCTTTACTTCTTGATGGTATAGGCGATACTCTTAGGGTTTCAATAACAGGGGAACTTGAAGAAGAGATAAGGGTAGGTAAGGCTATTTTGCAGGATTTAGGATTAAAAAAGGGAGTTAATATAATTTCTTGTCCTACGTGCGGAAGAATTGAAGTAGATTTGCCTCCTATTGTCGAAGCGGTTGAAGAAGCTACCAAAAACATAAAAAAACCGCTTAATTTGTCTGTAATGGGATGTGTTGTAAATGCAATCGGAGAAGCTAAAGAAGCTGACCTTGCAATTGCGTGTGGCAAAGGGTATGGGCTTATTTTAAAAAAAGGTGAAATTATAGGAAAATATAAAGAAAATGAACTTTTAGATAGATTTTTAGAAGAGATTGAAAAAATCTCAAAAGAGTAAAATTATTATGTTAATTGTTTTAATAAAAATTTGATATAATTTAGTAACTAAAACTAAACTAATTCTAATTTTAAAAATAGATTTAAATATAAACAAAGGATAAAAATGGGTGCTGCTACTTTAATTTATATTGTAGGGCTAAGTATAGCGTCTATGGCTTTTATTTTTATGTTTTTAATTTTAAAACCAACTAAAGTTACAAAAGAAAAACTTGAAAAAGCTATTGGTAAAGATGCTGTAGAAGCTATAAAGAATGCAAAAGACGATGAAGAGATAAAAAAAATTATAAGGAGTCTCTCAAGGCTTAGAAAATCTAAACTAAAAACATTAATGGAGTCTCAGGATATAAGGGATGTTTTAAAAGCTATTCATGAACATATTTTAAAGGATAAGAGTTGAATTTATACAATATTGACATTGAAAGAGGGATACTTAGTGCAATTTTATTTGACGGAAAAGTATATGAGGATGTGGCTTCAATTCTTAAGCCGAGCGATTTTTATCTGCCTTTTCATCAGGCTGTGTTTGAGACAATGGAGGAGCTTTATAAAAAAGACTTACCGATAGATGAAGTGTTTTTAAAAGAAGAGCTTAAGAAAAAAAATAGACTTGATGAAGAGGCTCTTCTTGATATTTTAGGGACGGCTCCTATTGAAGCGGTTGAAGCATATGCAAGAGAACTTAAAGACCTTGCTACAAAAAGAGAACTTATTCACCTCTCAAATGAAATAAAAAAAATTGTACTTGAAGAAGACAAAAGAGCAATTGAAGAGGTTGAAGAGATTCAAAGCAGACTTTTTTCTATAGCTACTTCTAATTTAGCGGGGGATTTTAAAAACTCATCTTCTATTATTAGTGATACACTTGAGTTTATAAAAAAGCAGGCTGCTAAAAAAAATAAAATAGTAACAGGGCTTGATACAGGTTTTGTTGAACTTAACAGAATGACAGGCGGTTTTAATGAAGGGGATTTAGTGATTATAGCTGCAAGACCTTCTATGGGGAAAACCGCTTTTGCTTTAAATATAGCTTTAAATGTTTTAAAACAGGATAAAGGGGTTGCTATATTTTCTCTTGAAATGCCAGCAGAGCAGTTGATGTTAAGAATGCTTAGCGCCGGTGCTCAAATTCCTCTTCAGGATATAAGAAGGGGAAATTTAAATGATGAAGAGTGGAGCAGGCTCTCTCTTGTTGCGGATGAATTTGCAGAAAAACCTTTATTTGTTGATGATGAGGGTAATATAAATATTCATACAATAAGGGCAAAGCTTAGAAAACTTAAAGCTCAAAATCCTGATTTGTCTCTTGCTGTAATTGATTATTTACAGCTTATTAATTCAGACCAAAGAGAGAGACATTTAGCAATTGCAGAGATTAGTAGAAGTTTAAAACTTTTAGCAAGAGAACTTCAAATTCCAATTATAGCCCTTTCTCAGCTTAACCGTGCGCTTGAATCGCGCCCTAATAAACGTCCGATGTTAAGCGATTTAAGAGAATCTGGGGCAATAGAGCAGGATGCTGATATTATTATGTTTATTTATAGAGACGATGTTTATAAAGCAATGGAAGCTAGGCAAAAGCAAAAAGAGGCACTGGAAAAAGGTAAAAAGGTTGAAGTTGAATTTGTGGAAAAAGAAGTAGAAGATGCTGAAATAATTATAGGAAAACAGAGAAACGGACCTACAGGTACAGTTGAAATGCTGTTTCATAAAAAATATACTTTATTTACAGATAAAGTTAGTGAAGTTAATGAAATAGCACCTACAGAAGCCACAATAGAGATGCCTACCATTTGAGAAAAGTAACAATTCTCTGGGTTTTTCTGGCTTTTTTATTAAGGCTTCAGATTTCTTTTTTGAATTATCTTGATTTTATTTATTTTCCTGTTAAAGAAGTAAAAGCAAAAATAATCAATCAATATAAGAAAAAAAATTATTATGTGTTAAAACTTAAAAATAATGAGGTTGTTTTTTTTACTACAAACAGGGATGAGCTTAAAAATCTTTTAAATGAAAATGTATCTTTAAAAATTTTTCCTCAAAAAGTCTCTTTTTTTGAGTATTTAAGAACTTTTTATGTCCCTTCATTTGATTTAAGGCTTTTGCCTTTAAGTAATATAGAATATTTTATTGAAAAACAGCACTCTTCTCAAGAGATGCAAAATCTTTTTAAAGCTCTTTTTTTAGGTGAAACAATCGATTATGCCATCCGTGAGAAACTCTCAGCCCTTGGAATAAGCCATCTTTTTGCACTTAGCGGACTTCATCTAGGTATTATTTCTTTAGTGCTTTTTTTGATTTTTGGAAATGTTTATAAATTTTTTCAGCGCTTTTTTCCATACAGAAACAGATGGATTGATATTGGTATTTTTGTTTTAATAAGTGAATTTTTCTATCTCTGTTTAACCTCTTTTCCCGCATCTCTTATAAGGGCATATGTAATGGAAGTTATTTTGTTTTTATTTGCTTTTTATCTCAAAAACCCTTTTTCTTTAAAAGTTTTGGTTCTTACTGTTTTTATTGCTTTTTACCTGTTTTTTATGAAGATTTTTGGAATTGGTTTTTTATTGAGTATTGTCGGGGTTTATTATATTTATCTTTTTTTTAGATATTTTAACCCTACGTTTTTAAATGGAATTTTTCTTCATTTTTATATGTTTTTGGTAATGTTTGTATGGAGCCATTATTTTTTTGGACAGATGAATTTATATCAGCTTTTATCTCCCGTTGTAAATATTGTTTTTTCTCTTTTTTATCCTCTTGAAGCTTTACTTCACTTAGCCGGGGTTGGAGGGGTGTTTGATGATTGGATTGAGCGGTATCTGAATGCAGGGGAAAAGTTTTATTATATCAATGTTTCAGGCTGGTTTTTGATTTTGTTTATTATGTTATCTTTAATTGCTTTTTTTAAAAAATGGGCTTTTTATGGTATAAATCTATTAGCATTTATTATTATTTTTGCAAGCATAGGAGGAGAGTTTGGTTAAGTTAAAATTTAAATCAGTTGATGAATATAAAAGTTATTGGAGCGAACTGATAGAAAAAGAGCGTTTAGCGGAAAAAGAGTTTCATTTAAATGAAATTAAACGTTTAAGCGGAGTTGAGAGACAAAAAAGAGGACGTGCGGTTCTTGGTCTTAGAATGAAATATGTAAGTGAATTTTTGGATTTTAAAATTTACCGTTTTAACAGAAACAATATGCCAGAACATCAGATAAAAGTAGGGGATATTGTTTTAGTCAGCAAAGGAGAGCCTTTAAAATTTAATCAGGAAGCTACAGTCAGTGCGGTTGGAAAAAATTTTATTGAAGTGTATTCAAAAGAGCCGATTTTCCGCTCAAAACTTTATAGATTAGATTTGTTTGTAAATGATATTACATTTAAAAGAATGTTAAAAGCCCTTGATAGTTTAGAAGAATCAAAATTCAGCGTTGATGTTATTCTTGGGAAAAAAGACCCTGAAATTAAAGAGGTAGATGTTTTTAGTGAGAGGCTCAATTCTTCTCAAAACGAAGCTTTAAAAAAATCTATTAAGTCGGAGTTGTTTTTAATTCACGGACCTCCTGGGACCGGGAAAACCACCACTTTGGCTGAAGTTATAAAAAAACATATCGGCAAAAAAATTCTTGTAACTGCAGATAGTAACGTTGCGGTTGATAATGTAATGGAAAAACTTAAAGAATACAATATTGTAAGAATAGGGCATCCGGCAAAAATAGAAAGTTCACTTATGAAATATTCTTTGGATGTGAAAATAAGACGTGATAAGAGATATAAAGAAGTAGAAAAAATTATAAAAAAGATAGATGATTTAAAGTATTTGCAGGAAAAGAGAACAAAAAAACCTACTCCTGCAAGAAGAAGGGGAATGAGTGATGAAGAGATTTTAGAGCTTGCTAAACTAAAAAAGGGTAAAAGAGGTGTTAAGGCAGAATGGGTAGGTGAGATGGCTGAATGGATTAAAATTCAGCAAAATATTAATAAACTCTATGATAAGAAAAACGCTTTGATTGAAGAGATTATGAAGGATGTTTTAAAAAATGCTGATATTGTTTTTGCAACAAACTCTGGTGCGGGTAGTGAATTTTTGGAAAACAGAACCTTTGATGTGGTGTTTATTGATGAGGCTGCTCAGGCAATGGAGCCAAGTACCTTAATTCCCCTTATTAAAGCGCCTCAGGCTATTTTTGCAGGTGATGACAAGCAGCTTCCGCCTACAATTTTAAGCAATGATGAGAGATTAAAAGTCAGTATGTTTGAGAGGTTTCATAAAATTTATCCTAAAAATGCCTATACCTTAGAAGTTCAATACAGAATGAATGAAAAAATCAACAACTTTCCAAGCTGCGAATTTTATGAATGTAAGGTAAAAACATTTGAAAAAATCAAAAACATCACCATTAAAGACCTTGGTATTAAAGAGGATGAGTTTTATGCCGGGTTTGAGCCGTATGTGTTTTTTGACACTCAGGGGAAATTTTTAGAAAAAGTAAAAAAAGATTCACCTTCAAAATACAATCCAAAAGAAGCGGAATTTGTTGAAAATCTTGTAAAAAGATTTTTGCAAAACGGGGCAAAAGAGGAGTTTATAGGTGTTATTACCCCTTATAAAGACCATGAGGAATATATAAAAAGGCTTTTAGAAAAAGAGGGGATAAAAGTTGAGGTTAAAAGTGTTGACGGCTTTCAGGGGCGCGAAAAAGAGATTATTATTGTTAGTTTAGTAAGGGCAAATGAAAAAGAGGAAATCGGGTTTTTGAGTGATATCAGAAGGCTTAATGTTGCAATTACCAGACCAAAAAGGAAACTCTTAATAATAGGG
>JAMOSM010000106.1 GCA_027063075.1 Nautiliaceae bacterium
AGATATTTTAAAATTTCATGCGGTTTATTGGCCGGCGTTTTTAATGAGTATAGGGTACGAGCTTCCTAAAAAAATCGCAGCTCACGGATGGTGGACAAGAGATGGTGAAAAGATGAGTAAATCTAAGGGAAATGTTATTAATCCAAAAGAAGTTGCAAATGCATATGGAATTGAAAACTTTAGATACTTTTTACTTAGAGAAGTGCCTTTTGGGGCTGATGGTGACTTTAGTGAAAAGGCGTTAATTGACAGAATTAATAACGACCTTGGAAACGACCTTGGGAACTTATTAAACAGAATAATTGGTATGGCTTATAAATATTTTGACGGAAAAGTAACTAGCAAAAACGTAGAGAAATATTTTAGTGCTGAACTAAATGAAGCCAGAGGAATTGTTAAGAATTTAGAAGAGACGTATCTTTGGAAAATGCAAATTCATAAATTCTTAGAAGAGCTTTGGAAGGTACTTTCAATCGGAAATAAAGCGATTGATACTTATAAACCTTGGGAACTTATGAAAAATAAAGAAGAAGAAAAAGCAGCGGCGCTTATCGGTCTTATAGCAAACCTTCTTGCAATAGTGGCTGTTAATCTTCATGCCGTAATGCCAAAAACAACTCAAAAGATTGCAGATGCTTTAGGGTTTAATATAACTCCTGAGAGTTTTAAAGAGATAATGGAAGGGAAACTTCTTGAGGATTTTGTAATTAAAAAAATTCCACCGCTTTTCCCTAAAATCGAAAAACCTTTAATGAAAAAAGTAGAAGTTAAAAAAGAAGAACCAAGCAATATCATCACTATTGATGAGTTTTTTAAAGTTGAGCTTAAGATTGGAGAGGTTGTAAAAGCGGAAGAGGTTAAAAAATCAAAAAAACTCCTTAGACTTGAGGTTGATTTAGGAGAAGAGAGACCAAGACAGATTGTTGCAGGTATAAAAGAGTATTATAAACCAGAAGAACTTGAGGGGACTCAAGTTTGTGTTGTTAGCAATTTAAAACCTGCAAAACTTATGGGAATGGTTAGTGAAGGTATGCTTCTTGCCGCAAAAGATGAAAGCGGACTTTGTTTAATTCGTCCAGAAAAACCAAAAAAAGTAGGAACGCCTATTAAATGAAAATAGAAACTCTTACAAATTTAATAGGGGGCGAGCTTATAAACCGCCCTTATATTAGTGAAGTTGTTAATTTTACCGATAATGTGGATGAGGTGAAAAGAGGGAGCTGTTTTTTTGCAAGAGATTTAACAGATATTCCAAGAGCTATTAAAAACGGGGCTTATGCTATTATTACTGATAGATATGTAGAAGTCTTAGACAAGGAAATAGCCTGGATAAAAGTTGATAATTTTGAAAATGCCGCCTTTAATATATTTAAATATGAAAATTTAAAACATCAGATTTATATTGTTGATAAAATTTCGTTAATGATTATTGACGCTATTTCTCTTGATAAAAGAGTTATCGTTTTAAGAGGTGTAAAAGATTTTTTTAAAGTTATTAATTTAAAAGAAAAATTTATATTTACGGATGACAAAAAGTTTGTCCGTATTTTTGCAAATGTTAAATCTTTAAAAGAAAAAGATGTCGATTTAAAACCTCTAGGGCTTTTTAAGTCTGTTTATGAAGGGAGTGAGATAAATCTTCCTTTTGTTTATAAAAATCAATTTGGAAAAGTTATAAGTTTTTTTAATGAGAATTCTTTGAAATATACTCTTGATTTTAAACTCTCACGTTTTAGACCGGTTTTTGTTGATGCTCTTTTAAGAGAGGTTGAATTTGGGCAAAGTGAGAGGGTAGTAATTACAGGTATTGAAAATGATGAGTTCTTTTTTGATGAGCTTAATTTTTTTATAGAAAATACAAAGCATGCAAAAGCTGTTGTTATTGATGAAAAAAGAGTTAATTTATTAAAAAAACCTTTTAATTTTGCTATGGCTGTAGGGTTTGAATTTGTGGCAAATAAAATTGAAGAAAAAGGTCTTTTTAATGATTAAGATAGAAAAAATAAATGAAATATGTAAGGGTAGATTTTTAAGTTTAAAAGAGGTTTTTTTTAATTATAAAGGCAAACTCAGGCGCTGGGAAGTCTGCAATTCAATGGACAGTGTGGCAGTGTTGATTTATGACAGGGACTTAAAATCGGTTATTTTGGTAAAACAGTTTAGACTGCCTGTTTTTCTTAAAAACAGAGACGGTTATACTTATGAACTATGTGCGGGACTTTGTGATAAGAATAAATGCTCTATTGAAATAGCAAGAGAAGAAGTTTTAGAAGAGTGCGGATATGATGTTAATAGCAGTAGAATTAAAAAAATTACTTCAACCTGGGCAAGTGTAGGGACGAATGCAGCTCATCAAACGGTATATTATGTGGAAGTTACTCAAAGTGACAAGGTAAATAGCGGCGGTGGAATAGATGATGAGGATATAGAAATAGTTGAAATTAAAAGAGAGGATGTAAGAGATTTTATTTTTGATGAAACTAAGGTAATTACCCCTGGGGCTAAGTTTGCACTTATGTGGTGGGTTGATAAGGAAAAATTATAAAGGAGAAATGATGAAGCATATTTTTAGGGAATATGATATAAGAGGAATTTTCGAAAAAGATTTAACAGAAGATGTGGTTAAAAAAATCGGATATTTTATCGGTAAAAGAATAGATAAAGATTATGTGTTTGTAAGTTATGATGCAAGAGTTCATTCGCCAACTCTTCACAACTGGCTTGTAAGCGGACTTAACAAAGCGGGCAAAAAAGTAATAAGCGGTGGAATGCTTCCGACAGGGGCTAACTATTTTGCAAATTTTAGACCTTTATGTATTGATGGTATCGGAAGGGTTGAAATTGGAGGCAGTGTTCAAATTACAGGTTCTCACAATCCCCCAGAATATAACGGGTTTAAAATTACAATCAATAAAGCGCCGTTTTACGGTAAAGATATTTATGCTTTAGGAGATGAGGTTGTAAATAGTGAGCTAAAGATAGAAGATAATGAAAAAGTAATTAAATATGATTTAAAAAATGATTATATCGATTATATTTCAAACCAGTTTTCACATTTAAAAGGGCTTGATTTAAATGCGGTGTTTGATTGTGGTAACGGAGTTGCGGGAGTTGTTTTGAGAGATATTCTTGAAAAAATAGGTATCAAAAATTATGAAATTTTATTTGAAGAGCCTGACGGGACATTTCCAAACCACCATCCAGACCCTACTGAAAAGGAAAATCTTGCGTGGGTAAAAGAGGCTATTAAAAACGGAAGAGACTATGCGTTTGCATTTGACGGGGATGCTGACAGGATTGCGTTTTTAGATAAGTATTATAACTATAAAGGTGACATTTTAGCATATTTTTTTGCAAAGAATATGGATAATCCTTGTGTAATAAGCGAAGTAAAAGCTACTCAAGTTATGTATGATGAGATTAATAAGTTTGGAAAAGCTATTATGTATAAAACAGGACACAGTAACTTAAAAACCCTTTTAAAAGAAAAAAACTGCGATTTAGCAGCGGAAGTTAGCGGGCATATTTTTTTTAATGACAGGTATTTTGGAATAGATGATGCTGTTTATGTGGCTTTTAGGATAATGGAACTTATAAGAAATGGATTTAATTTTAAAGAGGAGTTTGAAAAACTTCCGCGTGTTTATAATACAGATGAAATAAAAGTAAAAACTACAGAAGATAAAAAATTTAAAATTATTGAAGAGCTTAAAAAATACCTGCAGGAAAATAGAGAAAAGCTTGGTATTAAAGAAATAGTTAATGTTGATGGGGTTAGGGTTATTTTTGAAAATGGATGGGGTCTTATAAGAGCAAGCAATACAACTCCTGTGCTTGTTACGAGGTTTGAAGCTAAAACTGAAGAAGAGCTTGATAGGATTAAATCTTTGCTGACATCTCTTCTTTCAAAATTCCTCTGATTTTTTTTCTTTTTATTTATTAAATACAGAGTCTGTAATTTTGAATCTTTAGTTAATCTAAATAAACTTTTATTATGTTTTTATTAATAAAAACTGTATTAATCTTTAACTTAACTGAAAGTGATTTAACTAAATTGATTGATTTTTGCTCAATTATATTGTATAATATTGTTATTAAAAATAGGTGGAGCTTATTTTAAGGAGGGGATATGAGTAAAAGTTTATATGATGTTTTAGGTGTTAGTGAAAATGCCACACAGGATGAAATTAAAAAAGCTTATAGAAAACTGGCTAGAAAATATCATCCTGATATTTGTAAAAAACCTGAATGTGAAGAAAAGTTTAAAGAAATTAATACTGCTTATGAAATTTTAGGTGATCCTGAAAAAAGAAAGCAGTATGACCAGATGGGTGATGCAATGTTTAACGGCCAAAATTTCCAAGATTTTTATCGTCAGCATAAAGATGTTGATTTAGAAGAGATTCTTTCATCTATTTTTGGAGGAGGTTTTGGCAGAAGAGGCGGATTTGGGGGATTTGGATTTGATGAATTTGGTTTTGGCGGAGGTTTTATGCCAGACCTTGACGTTCATGCAAAAATTCAAATTCCTTTTGATATAGCTATACTTGGTGGAGTTTATCCTATTAATTATAATGGAGAGACTATAAAAATTAAAATTCCAGAAGGAATTAATACAGGTCAAAAATTAAGAATCAGAGGAAAAGGTAAAACTTTTCAAGGTCACAGGGGTGATTTGATTTTAGATATTGAAGTTGCTCCTTCTCCTGAATGGGAGAGAAAAGGCAATGACCTTTATAAAAAAATCGATGTTCCTTTAAAAACAATGATGTTTGGAGGAAAAGTCGGTGTTGATACATTTAAAGGGCATATTAACGTAAAAGTGCCTAAAAATTCTAAATGCTGTCAAAAACTAAGAGTTAGGGGATATGGGGTTAAAGGCGCAGACCTTTACCTTGAATTAAGACCTGTTTTACCAAAAGTTGAAGAACTTGACCCTGAACTTGCTAAAATGATGGAAGAAAAACTTCCGTCATAAACCATATAATATCCTGCTGAAGCAGGGAAAGGAGGTGTAAAAATGTATGGATATGATGAACCTGTATATCTAATAAGCGTGGTGAGTAAAATATTAAATATTCATCCTCAAACTCTAAGACAGTATGAAAGAGAAGGGCTTATTAAACCAAGCAGAACTCAAGGTAAAATGAGACTTTATTCTCAAAGGGACATTGACAGATTAAAATTAATTCTCTCATTAGTAAGAGACCTTGGAGTTAATTTAGCGGGAGTTGAAATAATACTTCAGCTTAAAGAGGAGATTGAAAAACTACAAAAAGAGATTGATGCTCTAAAAAGGCAGCAAGGTCAAATTCCTCGCAATAGAAGTGTGGTAATAAGAAAAGAAAACTACCAGCTTATTTTAGTGCCAAACCATAACGAAGAGGAGAAATAATCTCTCCTCTTTTAAAATATTTTAAAAGAGGTTAAATGGAAGTGTTATTGTTCTTTTAAACAGGTTAAAAGGAGTTAATAAAATACTTTTTCCAATATCCTGAGTTACTTTTGGATTTTCAAGAGGACCTAAAACTAATATCTTTACATTTATATTTCTATCTTTTCCAAACAGTACATAGCTTAAGCCTTTGCCTACAACAGGTATTTTTTTAAGTTTCATTTTTAAATTTGCCGTTAGTTTTAATTTTATATAGTCTTTGTTAAAGTCTATATATCCTTTTCCTATAAAATCGATATTTTCTCCTATAATTTTTATCTGTTTAAAATAAAGTATATTTTTATAAAAAAGATAGTTTATAAAACCTTTTTTAATTTTATATCCTTTTGCTGAAAATCCCGGATTGCTGAGTGATAATAAGGAAGGTATGGTATTTAAGAAAGCTATTATGTTGTTTAAAGTTGTGAGCTCTTTTACTATTCCTTTTTGAATATAAACTTTTCCTGTATAAAAGTCATCTGGGGATTTTACAAACACAAAATCTAAATTTATATCTTTGAATTTGTCAAAAAATTCTAAGATAGGGACTAACTCTTCTTTTGAGTAATTTTTTCCTTCCATTAAAAAGTAATTGTTTTTTGTATATCCATAAAGAGAGCTTTTTTTATAAACAGATTTTATTTTGAGCTCCTTTTTATAAATAATAGTTGCTTTTTGAGATAAAAATCTATGAGTTTCATATACAAAATGGGTGTTTGTAGATGTTATAAATACAGAAGTGTTGTTTTCGGAATTAGATTGATTGTTTTCAAAAATAGGTTGTAAATGTTTGTACATATATATTAGGGTTTTTGTATCTATAATGGCATTTTTAATTGAGATATTATAATCTTGAAGGTTTGTTATTTTTGTTGAAATATAGTTGTTTATTATTGTGATGTTTTTATCTTTTATTTCTATAAAAGCGTTTAGTGAATTAGGGTCTTTTTTGTTTAGTATAAGAGGTCTGGTAAGTTCTAACAATCCGCTTATTATAATCTTTGTAGGAGTATTTTGTATATAAATCCCTCCGTCTTTTACGATAGGATAAAAAGGTGTAAAGTGTATAATCTTTTTAAGAGAAAGTAAAAAAAATGTATTATCTTTTAGATTGATAAAAATTTCGGAATTTAAGAAGTAGATAATTTTATTGATAAAATCTGCTACTATCTTTTCGTTGTAATTTTTGATTTTTACAAATTCTAATATTGTTAAATCTTTTATGTTTGTAAATGCATTTAAGTAGGTTTTATATACTGTTATGTTTGAGTCTATTTTTATTTTTAAGAAGTCTGTTGGAAAATATAACTCTTTTAGCTCTGCGTTTATATGATTTTTGTCTAAAAAGGCTTTTAGTAATTTATATTTTATTAAATAATCTTCATATTTAAAAATGCTTTCTGATGAATTTATTTCTGTGCTGAAATTGATATCTTTTGAGTTTAAATTATAAGTTATGTTTGTATCTATAGTGTTTTTTCCTTGTAACTGAGTTACGGGAATAGAGATATTAAACTCTTTTAAAACACTTTTGAGATTATTATCAATTTTTAGATTTTCGGTTTTAGTGTTTAATTTTATAATAGGAAGATTCCAATTTATTAAAGTAGGAGAGAGGATGATATTGTTTATATTAATCTCGGTGCTTATTGCTTTTTTTAAATTTAAATTAATTAAAGTGTTTTTGATGTTGAAAGGTATGCTTTTGTAGTGCCCTTTTATATTAGGTATTTCAACGGAGTTTTTATATCCGTAAATTATATCGTTTATTAATTCTACAAATTTGCTTTTTAATATGTTGTTTTTTATTTCATACATAATAAAGTTATTAAATTTTATTATTAAAATGTTATTCGAACTTAAGTTAAAATCTCTATTTTTAACTGTTGCTTTTTTTGAAGAAAAATGGAAATAGTTTAGATTTTTATATATTAGTTCATTATTTTTTAATGAAAAATTAAAATCTTTGTAATTAAACTCTAATTGATTGTTTTGAGAAATTATTAACAGGTTGTCTTTTTTATAAAAGGTTCCTTTTAAGTATTTTGCTTTTATATTTTTTATCTCTTTTATTTTAGAGATATATGCATTTAAAATTTTAAATGCTAAAGAATTGTTTTTATAGTTAGCGTAAATATCTTTTATTTTTACAAAAAAATCTTTGTTTTTTACATATACTGCATCTGTTTTTAGTTTTAAGGCAGGGTTGAAGTAGTGTAAATTTATTTTCAGTTTGATATCGGGATTTAATAAAAATATGTCATAACTGCTCAGATTAGCACTGAAATTATTGGCTTTAACATCTAAAAACAGATTATCGTTTTTATCTATTTTTCCTGAAAGTTTTAATTTGTTTTTGTTAAATAAAAAAGATAAAGAAAAAGTTAGATTCTTATAGTTTATCTTTCCGTTAATGTTTTTAAAAATAAAATTTTTATATTTTAAATCTAAGTTTGTAACTATAGTATAGTTTTTATACGTTAAAAGATTTCCTTGTATCTTAATGTCTGGAAAAATAACTTTTAAAACATTTTTTTTATAGGAAATAATGGGAATGTGAATTTTTTTATAATTAATGTTTTTTAATGTCAGCTCTTCAAACATAGAAGAGATTTTAGATATATAATAAATTTGTTTATGTATTTTTACAATATCTTTTTTTACTTTTTGTTGAGGTATTATTGTGATAGAATTTGCTTTTAAAATAAGTTTTTTATCGATTTTTACAAAAAAATGTTTAATATAAATATTATGCAGTCTTATATCGTAAAAGTGAAGCCCTTTAAATAAGGAAATAAACACAATGAATAAAAAATATGTTATTGTAAAAATAATAGCAGCAATTGAAATATTACTTGTTTTCATTATTTTTATCCTTTTTTATTTATCAAGGCCTGTATATACTTATAGGGTTATTCATATTCCAAAAGGCAGTACAAATTATACAATAAAAGAGTTGCAAAAAAGTGGCGAAGATATCGCTTTTTTTGATAAAATCTTTATAAGAATGTTTGGTTATCCTCAAGCCGGTTGGATTGATTTGAAAGATACTAAAATGAGTAAATTTGATTTTTTATATAGATTGACTACATCTAAAGCAGCACTTGCAAAAATTACAATAATTCCTGGAGAAACAAATTATTTTATTTTTAAGCAGATTTCTAATAAATTAAAAATACCTAATTTTAAATGTGACATTGATGAAGGCTTTCTAAAGCCGGATACTTATTATCTTCCTATAGGAATGGATAAAAAAAGGGTTTGTTTGTATTTGTATAAAAACTCTTTGAAATGGCATAAATCTATTTCAAACAGGTTTTTAGGAGTTTGGAATTATAAAGTGTATAAACAAAAACTGATTATTGCTTCAATTATTCAAAAAGAAGCAGCAAACGTAAAAGAGATGCCTTTAATTTCTGCCGTAATTTATAACAGACTAAAAAAACATATGAAACTTCAGATGGATGGAAGTTTAAATTACGGAAAATACTCCCATACAAAGATTACTCCTGAAAGATTAAAAAATGATAAGAGTTTTTACAACACGTATTTAAACTACGGACTTCCAAAAGAGCCTGTCTGTGTAATAAGTAAAGAGGCATTGGTTGCGGCTTTTTTCCCTTCTCATGTTAAATATCTCTATTTTTTCAGATGTGGTAAAAATCATATTTTTGCAAAAACTTATAAGCAGCATTTATACAATATCAGACATTGCACTAAAAATAAGTTACCATAAGTAACAACTGTTATGTTTAAAGATATTTTGATTGTTACTTTTTGTATAAAGCTTGGTAAAATTTAAAAAAACAAAAAAGGAGAGTGTATGGCACAGCCGACAATCGTATGGACAAAAATTGATGAAGCACCTTATTTAGCTACTTTTAGCTTACTTCCGATTATGGAAGCATTTACAAAAGATGCAGATATTAACTGGGAGCTAAGAGACATTTCCCTTGCAGGAAGAATTATTGCAGAATTTTCAGATATGTTACCAGAAAACCTAAGACAGCCGGATGAACTTGCTTATCTTGGCGAACTTGTGAATAAACCTGAAGCTAATATTATTAAACTTCCAAACATCTCAGCTTCAGTTCCACAGCTAAAAGCTGCTGTTAAAGAACTTCAATCTCAAGGTTATCCGCTGCCTGATTTTCCTGAAGAACCTCAAAATGCAGAAGAAGAGAAAATCAGACTTAAATATATGAAATGTGTAGGTTCAAACGTAAATCCGGTTCTTAGACAAGGAAACTCAGACAGAAGACTTGCTGAGCCTGTAAAAGAATATGCAAAAATGCATCCGCATAGTATGAAAGATGTAAGTCCAGATAGCAAATCTTATGTAGCTCATATGGATAAAAACGATTTTTATCAAAACGAACAAAGCTTTATTGCACCTAAAAAAATGACGGTTGCAATTGAGTTTGAAGGTAAAAACGGAACTAAAAAAGTATTTAAAGAAGTAGAACTTGATAAAGGTGAAG
>JAMOSM010000107.1 GCA_027063075.1 Nautiliaceae bacterium
ATACCCTCTGTGAGTTATAGTTACTACCATCTCTTCATTTGGAATTAAATCCTCAATATCAATATCTTCATAATCATCTACAATTTCAGTGCGTCTTTTATTTGCATATTTATCTTTTATTTCTCTTAACTCTTCTTTAATAACCCCATTTAATACATTTTCTTCTTTTAAAATAGAATCTAAATAAGCAATTTTTTCCATAAGTTCACTATACTCTTTATCAAGTTTTTCAATTTCAAGAGAAGTCAATCGACTTAATTTCATATCAAGAATTGCCTGAGACTGAGCTTCGCTTAAATTAAATCTCTCCATCAATTTTTCTTTTGCATCTTTTGAAGAAGTACTTTTTTTAATAAGCTCAACCACTTCATCTATATTTGCAAGAGCAGTTAAAAGTCCTTCAAGGATATGAGCTCTTTTTTTAGCAACTTCAAGCTCATAAATAGTCCTCCTAATTACAACAGTTTTTCTAAACTTAATAAATGTATTTAAAATTTCTATCAGATTAAAAGTTTTAGGCTCTTTATCAAGAATTGCAAGCATATTAATACCAAAACTTACCTGTAAAGGAGTATGTTTATAAAGATTGTTTAAAATAATTTCACTCATTGCATCTTTTTTAAGCTCAATTACAACCCTAATACCTTCCCTGTCACTCTCATCTCTAACTTCACTAATCCCTTCAAGCACTTTATCTTTTACAAGGTCACTTATTTTTTCGATAAGTTTTGCCTTATTTACCTGATAAGGAAGTTCGTCTATTACAATAACTTCTTTATTGCCTTTATGTTCTATATGATGTTTTGCCCTTATTTTTATACTACCTCTTCCTGTTTTATAAGCTTCAACAATTCCTCCTCTTCCAAAAATAATTCCACCAGTTGGAAAATCAGGACCTTTTATAAACTTTAATATATCTTCAAGCTTTGCATCTTTATTGTCTATCATATAAATCAAAGCATCCATAAGTTCGGCTAAATTATGAGGAGGAATGTTTGTAGCCATACCAACGGCAATCCCACTGCTGCCATTTACCAAAAGATTTGGAAATCTCGCAGGAAGAACTACAGGTTCTTTTTCAGTCCCATCATAATTTGGAACAAAATCAACAGTATCTTTGTCAATATCTCTTAAAAGCTCTTCTGCTATTTTTGTAAGTCTAGCTTCTGTGTAACGCATAGCAGCGGCATTATCCCCGTCAATACTACCAAAGTTACCCTGTCCGTCAATTAAAGGAGCCCTCATTGAAAAATCTTGAGCCATTCTAACAAGCGCTTCATAAACTGCAGAATCTCCGTGAGGATGGTATTTACCAATTACATCACCTACAATTCTCGCACTTTTTTTATAAGGGGAACTCGAAGTAATACCCATTTTATACATAGCATAAAGTATTCTTCTATGAACAGGCTTTAGTCCATCTCTTACATCAGGTAAAGCCCTTCCTACAATTACACTCATAGAATATTCTAAATAACTCTTAGCAAGGGTATCTTCAATTTTAACCTGAACTACTTGCATTAATATCCTTTTTTTATCTAATTTTACCAAAATTACTTAACTCTTGCTAAAACAACCGAAAAAAGAACATTTACCCCCGCTTTTTTTAATACATCTTTTGCTTCACTTAAAGTGGTTTTTGTAGTTACAATATCATCAACTAAAATAACATCAATGTTTTTTTTTCCTTTATACACAAAACCCCTTGGATTTTTAAGTCTAAATTCAAGAGATTTTCCTGCATATTTAACCTTGTTTGTAGCAATTAAAGAGGAATAAAGAGGTTTTAGGGTAGATGTATGCATAGCTTTTGCCAAAATTGCCGTATGGGAAAAACCTTTTTTAAAATCATCATCAATAGGAATGATATAAGCTTTTTCTTTAAACTCTTTTGCAAAAAAACCTAAAGGCTTAGCTAAAACATTAAAAACCCTGCTTCCAAAACGGTTATACTTTGCTTTAACAAGCATTTCAATTTCACTATATTCATAAAAACTTAGTATTTCATCTTTAAAAACAGGAGTAGGACTTAAAAGTTTTTTACAATCTTTACAAATTATATTAAAAGAAAAATTCCCGCATATATAACAGTTAAAAATCGTTATCCTCTTTTGGTTTATATTTAAACAAAAGATATAAAGCTATACCACTTCCTATACTAAAAATTCCAACACCGCTGTAAAAAAGAGTATCATTTCCACTAGCACTTCCCCCCATAATCATACCTATTCCAAAAAACATCAAAAAAGCAGCCGTCACTCCTGCTTTTTCTGCCGGAGTTAGTTTTCTGTCTTTATAATCTTGCATTACTCTCCTTTAAAAAGTTTTTTGTGTTTAAAATATAAAATATCTTCTTTACTTTCACATTTAGTTATAGACATATCCTCGCCAGAATTATAAAAAATAGTATCCTGGTCAAACATACTCCCAATTCTTAATGCTTCTTGTTTTGAAATATCATAAATAATAAAAGACTCTTCCTTATAATCAAAAAGCTCTCCGATACTTGTCATATATTCATATTTTAACGACTTAATAACCCCTTCAAGTTCGGTGTTTCTGATAAAATTTAAAAAATCATTAAGTATTAAATCTTTTGGATTATGAGCGGTAATAATGGCAAAAGAGCGCTGCAGTATAGACTTTTTGTTAGGAACAAACTGAAAACTAATCCACTCCCTGCCCCATGGATTGTTTATTAAAAATTTTGTATATTTTAAATAATCTTTATACTTTTTTTTAAAATCAACAACAACCTCATCATCCACCATTAAAGCATCTTCAGCTTCGTCATAAATACATTTTCCTTTATAATCCCCAATTCCTATAACTTCAAATTTCATTTACCTACCTTTATGATATAATTTTGAAAAAAGGCATATGATGAAAAAGCTTTTTTCATTTTTAATCTTCGTAATTATTTTTAGCGGCTGCGACTTAAAACCGGCTTTAAAAAAAGACCCACTTTATGAAAAAACCTTAAAATACACTCAAAGATGTCAAATTATTAACTCTCTTGAAACAAAAGCTATGATTGATTTAGTTTATCTAAACCCTATATACCCGCAACTTAAAAAAACATCTTTTTTAGTAGGGGTATATAATGAGTTTAACAATACTTTAAACAATGCCGAATTTAATTTTACAATCAATCAAAAACCTGTAAAAATATCTGAGAAAATTCCTTCTTACATTTTATACAAAAATTTTCCATTTTACAATAGCTGGATGAGTTATTACATTGTAGAAACAACCGCCTCAAAACCTTTTAAAATAGAATACAAATCAAAACACTGGGGAGAGTGCAACTTAACGTTTTAATCTCCCAATTTCTTTATAAACTGATGAAGAGTTGTTTCCTTTCCGAAAATCTGAGAATAAATAATATAATTTGCAATTACTTTTTTTGCATACTCACGGCTTTCGTCATATTTTACAAGTTCCATACTCAAAAACGGCTCAAATTTTCCTTTAAAATTAAAATTTGGAATAACTTTTCTTTTTACAAATCCAATACCTCCGTTATAGGCATAAGCCACCATTAAAGGATTTTTAAGCTTAGAAAAAAGCCATTTCATATGTTTAACAGAAAGAGCTACATTCTCTTTATAATCAAACTGCCTAAAAACATCTCCACCCATATCCCTCACCAAAAAAGGCATCATCTGCATAACCCCAAGAGCATAACTTCTGCTGACACTTGCAGGAATAAACCGTGATTCTTGCCTTGCAATTGCATATACAAAAGCTTTAAAAGAGATATTTTTATCTTCATATATTTTAGGCGTAATAAAATAATTCACTTTATATCTATGAGATTTATCAAGAACAATCGCTTTTAACGCAACAGATTCATCACTGTCAAGCTCTTTTGCAAAAGAGTATAAATCTTTTCTTTTTTTAAATTCATCCCAAAATTTCAAAACATCCCAAGGGTCTGTCTGATTATATTTTGGATTTTTAATACTGTTATAAGTAACTTTAGTCCTTATATCAAAAGGGATGTTTTTTTCTTCGTGTGCATAAAGGGTATAAAAATCAACCCTTCGGTTATTCAAAAGCTTATCAAGATATCTGTCTTTTTTTGTTAACTGCCAAAGCCAAAAATACTCTTTTGAACTCTTTTTTTTCATTGAAAGCAAAATTTTCTTTGCTCTTTTATAATTATTAAATTTCATTTCATTTAAAAAAAGCCACCATTTAACCCTGTCATTAAATCTTTTGTAATTAAGCTTATTTAAAGAAAGTCTGATAAGCGGTAAATTGTTCAAAACTGCACTTTTTACAAAGAGATGAAAATAATTGTCTTCAAAAATAGAAAAATCATCAATAAGCTGGTCTATTTTTTTATCAGGATAGTTTAAAATAAAATAATATCCTAAATCCCTGTTTTTAAAAATTTTTGAAAAGTCATTATACAAAAAAGCATAAACCGCTTCTTTTTCTTTTCCAGCGGGAAGGTTTTTATAAAGATATCTTAAATCATCAAAAGAAAGCCTTGCAATACTTCTAAGCCAAAGACCGTTATTTAAAACACAGGAAATGTCAATATTTCTTAAATCTTTTGGTGAAGGATTTACACATTTATAAATATTTTTAAATTCATTAAATTTTGAAAGAAGCTTTAAATGTTTTAGTTTCTGTTTATACATTGCACTATAGGCTTTATAGGCTAAAACAGAAGAGTTTGTCTCTCTTATAAATTCGGTTAAATAAAAATCTCTTACATAGCTTTTTGGTTTTGTAAGAAGGGGGGCAAGTTCAAGAGAAAAAAGAAAAACAGGAAAAAAAATTAAAAACCTAACCATATAAAGAGGCAATAATATTATTTATTAAAATCTGTAAAAATTGAAGTGCTAAAATTACAATAATAGGAGCTATGTCAAAGCCTCCAAAATTTGTCGGAATATAACGTCTTATAAAAGCATAAACAGGTTCAGTCACTGCATATAAAAATCTTACAATCGGATTATAAGGGTTTGGCTGAACCCATGTAATTAAAGCTGCAATAATAACAACCCAGATATAAAGCCCTATTATCAAATTAATAAACTGTAAAATACTTATTAAAACCGCATTCATTTTCCCCTCTTTTTATATAATTATACAAACTTTATCTTGTTTTTACAACCTCTTTCAAATAAGGCTTCATAGCTTTATACAAATCTTTAATCTCAGCTCCGTGTTTTTGATTAATAAGAAGCTCTCTTAAAGGCATAAAAAGTTTTTTTCCTTTTAAAGAGGTATTTTTTGAAACTCTTTTTTTAAACTCATCATAACTATCTTCAAGTTCATTTTCTAAAATCTCTTTTTTTAGAATTTCTCTTTCATTTTTAAATTCATCATCTTTTGCTTTTTCAAAAACAGCTTCAAATTTTTCTCTTATCTCTTTTAAAGTCGCACTTTCGTCTCTAAAAATTTTTAAAAGCTCTTCATACTGCTTATGATATCCAAGATACTCAGAAAGATTTTCTATTCTTTTCATATGCTCTTTATTTAAAAATTTAAGCTTTTCTATATCAAATTTTGCAGGAGAACGGGAAATTTTGCTTAAATCAAAAAACTCAATAGCCTCATCTAACGTAAATACTTCCTTTTCAAAGCTATTTCCAAGCAAAATAAGGTAATTTACAATGGCTTCTGGCATAAAACCTTCTTCTAAAAGCCACTTAACAGATGCGTGATTTTCTCTTTTTGAAAGTTTTTTACCTTCTTCATTTAAAATAATAGGAAGATGAGCATATTTTATCTCTTTATCATACCCAAGTGAATTTCTTATATGAATCTGTTTTGGGGTATTGCTTAGATGGTCTTCTCCTCTGATTACTAAAGAGATATCATAAAGCATATCATCAATAGCACATGCAAAATTGTATGTAGGAGTATAATCTTTTCTTAAAATTACAAAACTATCAACCTCAAAAGGCGAAAAATCAAACTCCCCTTTTATTTCATCCTTAAATTTTATGTTGTTTTCAGGCTTTTTAATTCTAATAACAAAAGGTTTTTTCTCTTTTAAAAGTTTTTCAACCTCATCAGATGAGAGATTTTCACATTTTCCGGAATATCTATAGGGTCTTTTCTCTTTTTTTGCTTTTTCTCTTTCTTTATTAAGCTCTTCTTCATCACAAAAACAGACAAATGCCTTTTTTTTATCAAGAAGCTGTTTTGCCATTTGCTGATGTATATGAAAATTACCGGACTGATAAACAACACTGTCAGGAATAAGCTTAAAAAGCTCAAGCAAAGCTAAAATTTCTTTATCTTTTCCTTCTATATTTCTCTCTTTATCCGTATCTTCAATTCTTACTAAAAATTTTTCACCTCTTTGTTTTGCAACAATATAATTAAAAATGGCTACTCTTAAATTTCCTATATGCATATCTCCTGTAGGACTTGGGGCAAATCTTAACATACAAAACCTTTTTTATGAAATTTTATCTAAATAGTTCTCTTTTTCTGCTAAATTAAAACTATTTTTTATTTAAAAAAGAATCAAAAGATTTCAAAATAGATTTCTCTTTTTTACTTAGATTATCAACGACAAAAGGAGAAGTTAACACGTACGAATTACTAACTTCCAAAAAGTCATCCTCTTCATCTAAATAAACTTCTATCTTATAACCAAGCACTATCTCAGAGCTTATAAGAGTATAATTTATATTAAAAACATCATAATTCCAGCCTTCTTCCCAATCCCAATGTAAAAAGACACTATCTATGAATTCTTTTTTAGCAACCGCTCTTTCTTTTATTACATCATATTTAACAAAAGTTAAATCTATCTTAGCATAATAAGTCTCATTCCTATTTATCTTATACTCTCTTGCATAATTAATAAATTTGCGAAAAAAATAGTTATAAGTTCTATTAATATTATTATGCAAATCATCATAAAAATTATCGGGACTCATTGTATAATAATTTTCCTGCATAAGTGCAATAATTTTTCTATATTTTTGAAATGTCACTATATTATTCATAATAACTCTTTTAAAATGGTCTAAACATTGTCAGAGCAACCATTAGCATAAACGCACCATAACTACTCCAATATAAAATTTCATAAACTTTTGATGAGAGAATTTTATTTTTAAATAAAACATATAAAAAATATAAATTCTCTAACATTAATAAAATATCAAAGCTAAGTTTTACGTGAAGCCATACTCCAACTTTCGCTATGCTTGGATTTAAAAGCATAAGTTTAGTTCCCACACCTAAAACGACTAACATCATAAAAACCGATAAAAACCCAAAGATATATTTATCCGGTAAATTATTTTGAAGAGATTTAATAAACTGAAGCAAAAATATCGCCCAGCTAAATACTACTAACAAGTGTAGTCCGTAAAGAAAATAATACATACCTGTCCTTTTTTTAAACAATTATACTAAATAGTTATTCAGATATATCCTTTTAATTTTAAAAACATCGGTATTTTTATACAAAAAATTAACAAAAGTTCTGAATGGATTTTAGTGTCAGAGGACTATTTTAAAAATAAAAAAAAGCAAGGGATTATTTAGGGTCCCTTGCTACTTCTTGACCATTTACTTTCACAATTACGTGGTTTTCATCCACATCAAATTCAACTTTATCGCCTTCTTTTACTTTACCTTCTAAAATCAACTCAGCTAGTTTGTCTTCTACAACTTCAGCTAATGCTCTTTTTAGAGGTCTTGCACCAAAGATTGGGTCAAATCCAACCTCAGCAATATAATCTTTCGCTCTTTCAGTAAGCTCAAGGTCGATATCTCTTTCTTCTAATCTCTCTTTAATTTTTCTAAGCAAGATATCAACAATTTGTTTAACTTGCTCTTTTCCAAGTGGATTAAATACTACCACTTCATCAAGTCTGTTTAAGAATTCTGGTTTCATTCTTCTTTTAAGTTCTGCCCATACAGCTTCTTTTCTAGCTTTTTCGTCTTTAATTTCTTGAATAATATCACTTGCGATATTGCTTGTTAAGATAATAATTGTATTTTTAAAATCAACTGTTACACCCTTATTATCTGTAAGTCTTCCATCATCAAGCACTTGTAATAAAATGTTAAATACATCCGGATGCGCTTTTTCAATTTCGTCAAATAAAATTACGCTGTATGGTTTTCTTCTTACAGCCTCTGTTAATTGTCCGCCTTCTTCATATCCAACATATCCAGGTGCCGCACCAATAAGTTTAGATACAGAAATTTTGTCCATATATTCAGACATATCAAATCTGATTAGCGCTTTTTCATCATCAAATAAAAATCTTGCAAGAGTTTTTGCTGTTTCAGTTTTACCAACTCCTGTTGGTCCTAAGAACATAAAGCTACCAATCGGTCTATTCGGATCACCAAGTCCTGCTTTGTTTCTTTTAATCGCTCTTGCTACTGCTTTAATAGCCTCATCTTGTCCTACAACATTTTTCTTAAGTTCATCTTCAATGTGTAAGATTTTTTCAAGTTCGCTTTTTAGCATTTTAGATACAGGAATTCCTGTCCATTTGCTCACAACATTAGCAACAGCTTCTTCATCAACCGCACTTTTTAGAAGCGTACCTTCTTTTTGCATTTCTTCCCATTTTTTCTCAAGCTCTTCAAGTTTTTTCTTAAGTTCAACAATTTTTCCGTATTCAATTTCAGCCGCTTTATGAAAATCTCCCTCTCTTTTTGCAATTTCAGCTTCGTTTTTAAGCTTTTCAATTTGCTCTTTAATTTCAGCTATTGCTTTAAGAACTCTTTTTTCTTCTTCATACTTAGCTTCAAGCTGTCTTTTTTTCTCTTCTAAATCAGCAAGTTGTTTTTCAATCTCTTCAAGTCTTTTTTTAGCTTTTTCAGTTTTAGCACCTTCCATCTCAATTGCTTGTTTTTCAACCATTAATTGTTCAATTTCTCTTTTAATTTTTGCAAGCTCAAACGGTTCGCTTTCAATTTGCATTCTAATTTCAGCCGCAGCTTCGTCAATTGCGTCAATTGCTTTGTCTGGCAGGAATCTATCAGTAATATATCTGTCAGTTAATTTTGCCGCCGCTACAAGTGCTTCATCAAGTATTTTTACTTTATGGTGTGCTTCAAGTCTATCTTTTAGACCTCTAAGGATTCTAATAGCTTCATTTACACTTGGCTCATTTACCATTACAGGTTGGAATCTTCTTTGAAGAGCCGCGTCTTTTTCAAAGTATTTTCTGTATTCTTTAAGTGTTGTCGCACCGATAGTTCTAAGTTCCCCTCTTGCAAGTGCCGGTTTTAGTATGTTTGCAGCATCCATACTACCTTCGCTTGCACCCGCACCAACGATTGTATGAATTTCATCGATGAATAAAATAATATTTGGATTTTGTTTTACCTCATCAACAACGGCTTTAAGTCTGTCTTCAAATTCACCTCTGTATTTTGCACCAGCAATAAGTGCTGTCATATCAAGTGCTATAATTTTTTTGTTTTGTAATGAAGTTGGCACCTCTTTTTTAACAATTCTTTGAGCTAAACCTTCTACAAGTGCTGTTTTACCAACTCCAGGCTCACCAAGTAATATTGGATTGTTTTTTGTTTTTCTAATAAGAATTTGAGTCATTCTGTTAATCTCTTCATCTCTTCCGATAACCGGGTCAAGCTCACCACGTCTCGCTTTTTCAGTTAAATCAATTCCGTATTTATTTAGTGCATCAAGGTTTTCATCAGCACTTTTAGATTCAATCTTTTTATCCCCTCTTATTGCTTCAAGAGTCTTTTTAAGTTCCATT
>JAMOSM010000108.1 GCA_027063075.1 Nautiliaceae bacterium
TCCCTCCTGATATTTTTACATTTTCTGGAGGAAAATGGATTTTTCATATGTTTTACAGTTACAATGGGGCGGTTGATACAGAGGCTTCTGCTATTAATATATTTTTAAACGGAAAATTTCTTGCTAATTTAAAAATAGATAAAAAATATGGAACTATTTTAGAAGACAACATTATAAAAATACCTGTTTATCTTTTATCTCCGGGGGATAATGAATTAGAAATTCAGTATGCCCTAAAACCGCCTGGGGGAGGACACTGTATAAATCCTAATTACAGACTTTTACAAGGTAGTGTCTTTAGTGATAAAAGTTATATTGAAATTCCTGATTTGCTTCACTGGAGGGAGATGCCTTATTTAGAGCTTTTTACAACTGAAATTTATCCATATTCAATTTATCCTGATTTAAAAGATACAGAAATTTTTGTTTCAAAAAAAACTACTGATATTATCTCCTCTTTATATACTTTAATGGCTTATATAGGTGAAAAGATTTTGGTTCCTTCTTATAATGTTAATGTGGTTTCAAGTTTAGATGTTCTTGATAAAAGCAAAAACATTATTGCAATAGGAAGTAATTTTCCTACAGTGTTTTTTAAAAATACTCCTATTGGATTTAAAAATAATAAGATACAGTTAAAATACAGCGCTTTTAAAAAAATAGAAGATACAATAAGAAACAGGCTTCTTGGCAGAAAAGAGGATAAAAATTTAAAAACTATTTTGTCTTTAAAAGATAATTTTTTAGATGAAACTTTATTGGTGGAAGGAAAATCTCCTTTTAAATCCCAAAAGACAATTTTAATTCTTTCATCTAAAAATGATAATAATGTATTAAAAACCATTCAAAAGTTTTATAATCCGGTTTTTGCAGGAAAAATAAAAGGAGATTTGGCCGTAATAGATATTTTAAACAATAAGGTTTATAGTGCTAATATAGGAAAAAAATATTATGTTGGACATTTGCCTTGGTTTGATTTTATTTTATTTAAAATAGGATTTTCTTTACCGATATTGCTGTTATTGTTTGTTGTATCTATGTTTGGTATAGTAATTACTTTAAAGTTATTGCTTGATTTTAGGGAAAGAAGGAAAAAAATTGAATAAAATTTTTTTTATTTTTCTATTTTTTACTCTTCTTTTTGGAGATGCTTTTAAATTTATAAAAAACGATTCTTTTATTATAGACCCTTACAACAATAACCGTATTACTACGGAAGCTCAAGGATATGGACTTTTGTTTGCTCTTCAAAGAAATGATAAAAGGCTGTTTGATTCTATATTGAAATGGACAAACGAGCATATGAAAAACTCTAACGGGCTTTTTGGGTGGCTTTATAACAAAAAACTTTTGGACTCAAACAATGCAACGGATGCTGATTTGTTTATAGCTTTTGCTCTGTTTAGGGCTTATGACAGATGGGGGGATGATAGGTATTTAAAAGAGGCAAAAAGTATTCTTTTAAAAATAAAAGAGCTTATAGTTCCTGTTTGCTGGGATAGAGTCAATTTTTTATTGTTACCTGGGGAGTATGGTTTTATTAAAAACGATAAAATAGAAATTTTTCCAAGTTATTATATCCATTTTATTTTCAGGTATTTTTATAAAAGAACATCTAATCCTTTGTGGAAAGATTTATTAGATTACACTTATTCATTTGCAGGGGATATTTTAACAGATAAAATGATTTTTTCGTTGTATAAAAAAAGGTTTTTTTTAGGGGATAAAGTTTCTATGGATGTTTATAGGGTTATATTGTATGCTTATTTAGATAATCCAGAAAATATTGGTTTTTATAAAAAAAGTTTTAAAGAAATAGATAGCTTTTTTAAAAGCAACGGTTATATTCCACTGGTTTATATCCTTGGGTCTAATTATCAGATGAAAAAAGAGTCTCCTTATTGTGTTTATAAGTGGTTTTATCTGCTTTATAAGGATAAAAAATATTTAAATAAATACAATAAGTTAAAAACTCTGGATAAAAACAACTATTTTTGTACATTTTTGGATGAGATATCTAAAGGGGGATGGTAATGAGGTTTTTTATTTTTTTTATTTTTTTATTTTCTAATCTTTTTGGATATGCTTTGGTTGTAAATTCTAAAGAAGACGCTAAAAAGATGCAAAAAATAGGAATTGAGTGCAGATTTGATAAAAATAATGATTTTTACGTCTGTACTTATTCGGATGATATAAATCAGTTAAGAAGGGTAAAAGATTTTTTAAAATCACAATATGATATAAAAGCTTATATAACCTCTTCTTCAATGGATAGTTTTTCTCTAAGCAAAGAATTTAAAAAACCTCAAAAGAGCTCTGTTAAAAATAAAAAACTTTTAAAAAGCGGATATTGTATTCAAGTTATCTCTTCTAAAAAATCCCTTGATAATATTTTTGAAAAATATAAAAATTTTCCTTATGCAAGGATTGAAAAAATAAACGGATTTTATGTATTAAGAGTAGGAGAAGGCTCTTATAGTGAAATAAAAAATCTTAATAAAAAAATAGGTGGTTTTATAAGAAAATGTGATATTGTTCCTCAAAGAATTGTTAAAGCAAATTTTAATGTTAATAATTTAAATGTAAAAGAGTATAAAATTAAATCTGAGCCTGTTATTAATGAAAATATTTTAAGAGGTAGGAAATATACGTTAAAGGATATGTATAATGCTTTAAATAGCGGAAATTTGGTTGAGGCTCAAAGAATAGCTAATTTACTTGTAAAAAAATACCCTTCAAAAGCTTATGAGGTTTTAGGTATCATTGCTATGAAAAAATCTAAGTGGTATAAAGCCTGCAGATATCTTACAAAAGCTAATTCAAAATTAAAAAAAGATGCATGTTATACATACTTTATTCAGGCAGGTTATAAAAACTTAACTTCTAACCCCTTAAAAGCTAAAAAGTTTTTTGAAAAGGCCTGTAAAATAAAAAAATCTTTAGACTGTGAAATTGGAATAGGATATGTTTATTTAAATACTAAAGAGTACAAAAAAGCAAAAGATATCTTTGAGAAACTTTTTAATAAATACCCTGACAATAAAAATGTTATAAAAGGGTATGTTTTAGCTTTATATAACTTAAAAGATTACGAAACTTTGGAAAAAATTAAAAATATACTGCCTAAAAAATATCAGTCTTTGTTAAAAGATTATGAATTTGAAAAGAAACTTAATTTAGCAAACTCTTTAATAAAAGAAAACAGATTAAAAGAAGCAGAAGAGATACTTTTAGATTTATATACTAAAAATCCATCAAACATATATGTCCTTCTTAGTTTAGGAAATCTTTACCTTAAAGAAAATGAATTAGAAAAGGCAGAAGAGTTTTATAAAAACGTACTGCTTATAGCCCCTGATAACATATACGCCCTTAAAGGTTTAAAAGCTATTTATGAAAAAAGAGGAGATTATAAAAAAGCTTTAGAATATGCTAATAAAATTGAGAGTTTAGGTTTTGAAGTTGAAGATAAAAAAACTTTGCAGACTCTTTTGTATATGCAAGAAATTCAAAATGCTTTAAAAAATAATAGATGTGAGGCGGCAAAAGAGTATATTTCAGTATTAAAAGATTTAGATGATAAAAAAATAAATTACTATTTAACATTAGGTGATTATTACAGTAAATGTGCTAAAAATCCTAAAAAAGCTTATGACTATTATGCAAAAGCCTACTCTTTAGCCCCTGATAACATAGATGTGGTTATAAAATTTTTATATTCGTTGCTTAATTTTGATATGTTTGAACAGATTAAAATTATTCTTGCAAAACTCTCAAAAAAGGATTTGTCTTTAAAAGAGAAGGAAAAACTAAAAGGGTTTTATAAAGACTTATATCTAAAGTATGCCGCTTATTTGCTTGATAAAAAAGAGTATAAAAAAGCGCTTTTAGCTGCAGATGAAGGGTTAAAATACGGTAATGATGCCGGCCTTTATGAAGTAAAAGGATGGACTTGTTTTAAATTAGGGGATTATAAATGTGCTAAAGATGCGTTTTTAATGGCTGTTTCTCTTTCTCCTAAAGAGGATACAAAATTTGGTTTGGCTTTAACTTATATAAAGCTTGGGGAAAATAAAAAAGCTTTAAAAACATTAGATGAAATTGCTAATACAAAAAATCCTGAGCTTCGGGTTAAAATAGCAAAAGCTTATTTGAGTTTAGGTGAAATTAAAAAAGCTAAAATGCTTATGAAAACATTAAAACCTGTAAAAACACATCCTATAAAAATAAAAGAAATCCCTGTGAATAAACCTGATAATAATGAGTTTTTTCCGGATATTTTAGGAGAAAATTCTCAAAAAAAAAAAATGTTTTATGATATAAACAAAACCTATAAAAATAATAACAGCTATTATGAAAACAGTGTAGATTTTAAAGAATACAAAGAGTTAAAAGAGGCTATTTTACTTGCTGAGAGCAAAAGAATAGATTCTGTTGAATTAGAATATTTGATAAGAAATAAAAGCGGAGAGCCTGGGAGGGATAAACTTTATCTTAGCCTTTTGGATTTAAAAGGTAAATTCTTTTTTGATTTTAATAAAAAATTTTATTTTAAATTTGGATTTTTATTTTTAGATAGTAAAAAACCTCCTAATTATGATTATATAGGTTCAGCATATTTAAAAGATGCTAATGATACATATAAAACTACTTACAAAGGTTTTTTAGCAAAGGTAGGATATTACTTTTCAAAAGATAACTACTTTTTTAATGCAGAGCTTGGTTCAACCCCTATTGGAAATAATGTTGTATCTTCAAGCTTGACAGGAAAAATAGGAATAGGTAAAAAAGTACAAAACAGAAAATATGCAGTTTTTATACAAAGGGACTCTGTAAGAGACTCTATTCTTTCGTATGTAGGAAACATTGACCCATATACTAATAAAAAATGGGGAAGGGTTATAAAAAATTCTTTAATAGGAATTTATGAAAAAAAACTTGACGATAATGATTCATTAATTTATACTTCTTTAAGTTTTTCTTTATTAGAAGGAAAACATGTAAAAACAAACAAAAATGTAGAAGCTATAATTTATCCTTATTATTATTGGGGGAGTTTTTTAACATCACAGGATTATATAGGACTTTTTACGATTTTTTCATTTTATGCACATAATGAAAATTACTTTTATTTTGGAAACGGGGGTTATTTTTCTCCTAAATATTTTATGTTGTTTGGACCGAGATATGAGGGGTATTATTTTAATAAAAAGATGGGGGTAAAAGCTTTTATAATGCCCGGCCTTGCTATGTATAAAGAAGATGAGGCTCAAACAACACTTAATATAGATTGCGGGGTTTATGCAAAATATTTAATCAATAACAGGCTTTCTTTAAATGCTGGTTTTGATATCAGGTATGCAAAATATTTTTCTGATTTATATTTTAAAATAGGGGTTGAATATTCATTTGGAAAGAGATTTAAAGTTTTTAAGAATGAGCTTAATAAAGAGTTGAAAGGAATTATAAAAATATGGTAATACCTATAGTGTCTTTAAAAGGAGGGGTCGGAAAATCTACCATTTCTATGAATTTATCTGATATGCTTGCAGATTATGATAAAACTATTGTAATAGACACCGACCAGCAAAACAGTATTGCCTCTTTACTTTGTAAAAGATTTAAAAAAGGTTTTTCAGAACTTATCATAGGAGAAGCTACTTTAAATGAGGTTGTTCAAAAAGCATTTGATGATGGAAAACTTTATTTTATTCCCACAGGTCATTATGCAATAACGCATCCTATTGAATTTGAAGATAGTATTACCGAGGAAAAACTTATAAAAATTTTTAAAGAGCTTGAAAAAGATTTTAAATATATTATTCTTGACACTCCTCCAAGAATTTCAAAGCATGTAAAATCCCTTCTTAATATAAGTGATTTTTTTATAGTTGTAATATCTCCTGACCCTGCAAGTGTTGCTTCTTTAAAAATTTTTTTGGATTATTTGAAAAAAGAGCGCTTAGATAATAAATTTTCTATTATAGTTAATAATCTTGAGCCTAATGAGGTAAGTGAGGATATTTATGCTTTTATTCAGGCTATTACTCAAAATAACATTATAGGAACCCTTCCTAAAGATGTAAGCGTTTTAGAATCAGAAGCAAATTGTACAACTGTTAGAAGGTATGATAAAGAGAGCGGATTTGTACATTATTTAGAGGATATAGTTAAAAAACTTTTAAAAATTTTGTGATAAAATTTTATTTTGGAGAATTGATGGTAGCTTTTTTAATAAAAAATGACAGCTTAGCTGCTTATCCGGCGGATGTGGTTGTCGATGGAAAATTTATAAAGTTTGAAGAAATTTTTAAATTAGATGTAAAGTTTGTAGTTGCTAAGTGGATGCCTTCAACACTTATTAAAAACTTAAGAGAAAACGGAATTGTTTTTTTGAAATTGAACTCTCTTGAAGAGTTTTATGAATTAGATTTAAGTTTATCTTTTAATAAAGATACAAGAATAAAAAGAGGAGTAGGATGTCAGTTGAAATTTAAGGGGGGTATTTGAAACTTTTAATTTTTTTAGTGGTTGTTATTAAACTTTTTGGATACGAACTTTATGTGAGTAAAAAAAGTGATGCTCTTATTGCTAAAAATTTAGGAATAGAGTGTAAAGAAACTTCAAAAGGCTTTTTGTGTAAAAAAGATAATGATTTACAAAAACTTTTAAAATTAAAATCATATCTTAATAATTTTGGAGTGAATTCTTATATTACAAAAGAGAATATTTTAAGCGGTTACTGTATTCAGTTGCAAAGTGCTAAAAATTTAGATTTTTTAAAAAATTCTTTTAAAAATATTAGTGCTTTTGAATATGCAAGAATTGAAAAAATAGGAAAATTTTATGTAACAAGAGTAGGGGAGAGTCCTAATAAAAAGGATTTAAAGTCTTATTTAAAAAAGCTTAAACCTTTTTATGAAAATGCTTTTATAAGAAAATGTGATTATATTCCATCAAGAATTGTATATCCTGTTAAGAAAAAAATAGATTTAGACAAGCTCTCAAAACAGGAGTTAAGAGAGCTTATGTATAAATCCTATTTAAAAGGTGATTATGATTTAGCTTTTAGAATTTCTAATCTTTTAAAAAGAAGCGTATATAGAAAAGATGCTTTGATTATGAGTGCTCTTTTACTTTATAAAAAGGGACATTTAAAAAAATCTTGCAGGTTTTTAGAAGATTTGAACGATATTTATGACGATTATATTATTTATAACCATATGAAAAAAATATGTTATGAGTTTTATATAAAAAATGCAGAAGAACAGATTTCAATATCTCCTATCAGAGCTCTTTTTAATGTAAAAAAAGCGATAAAACTTAACGATAATTTAAGGGCTAAAAAAGATTTAGCTTTAATTTATTTTAATATAAAAGAGTATAATGCAGCTTATAGAATTTTAAAAAAAATTGTTTATCAGACAAGTGATAAGAATGTAAGAGATATTTATGCAAACACTCTTTTTTCTTTAAACAAATTTGAAAAATTAGAGAATTTTTGTTCTAAAAACTCTGATTTAAATTTTTGTCTCTCTTATGATAAATATAAAAAAACAAAATTTTTTTATTCTCAAAAGCGATATCTAAAAGCTTATGTTTTAGCAAAAAAACTATATAAACTTTATCCTTACAATAAAAATATAAAAATTTTATATGCAAAAGTATTGAATAAAATGCATAAAATAGATGAAGCTATGCTTGTTGTCAATACAATTTTTGACGCTAATGAAGATGTTGAGGTTTTAGCTCTTTTAAGGGATATTTTTTATAATCAGGACGATTTAAAAAATGCATATAAATATGCTTCTATTTTAGAGGAAAAAGGAGTTAGCGATAAAGAAAACAAAACTGTTTTAAAAGAGTATTTTCTTTACTCTTCATATAAAAATTTAAAATCTAAAGATTTTAAAAAAGCTTTAGAATGTTTAGAATACGCTTCTAGGTATGCAGATGAGGATTTAGAGATTTTAAAAATGAAAGCAAAAATTTTTTATTCTTTAAAAAATTATAATAAAGTTATTGATATTTACAATACTATTTTAAAGAAAGTTTCATCTGATGAGATTAAAAAAAGATTGATTGATGTCTATTTTGATGTGGAAGATTTTAAAAAAGCACGTGAAGTAGCATTAAACTCAGATAAATTGATAAAAAACTATTTTTATTTAAAATATGCCTCTTTTTTTATAGATGAGGGTGAGTATGCAAAGGCTAAAGAATATTTAGATAAAGTAAATGTTTATAATCAAGCATATTTAAAATTAAAAGGAATCGAGTGTTTTTATCTGAAAGATTATAAATGTGCCATAAAGAGTCTGTCTGGTTTAGATGATGATGAGTCAAATTATTATCTTATTATGAGTTATATAAGTTTAGGAAATTATCAAAAAGCAAAAGAACTTTTAAGTAACTTTAAAAATAAAAATAAAGAGACTATTGAGAAAATAGGTATTATTTATATGAGACTTGGAGAGAGTGAAAAAGCGAAGGAGATTTTAGGAGGTCTGTAATTACCTGATAATTATTGTTTTAATTTCAGTCATCTCCTCAATTGTATATCTTGGACCTTCTCTTCCAATTCCAGATAACTTAAGCCCTCCGTATGGCTGAATATCAAATCTTAAAGTCGGAATATCATTTATTATAACTCCTCCTGCTTCAAAATCATCAATTGCTCTATTCATTAAATCAATTCTATTGCTAAACATAGAATATTGAAGTCCGTATGGAGAATTATTCATCTTCTCAACTGCTTCATCATAGCTTTTTACTTTAACTAAACTTACAATCGGGGCAAATACTTCTTCACATACTATTTTCATATCATCTGTAACATCTGCTAAGATTGTAGGCTCAAGAATATTTCCTTCTCTTTTTCCACCGGCAATTATCCTTGCTCCTTCACTAACGGCGCTTTTTATCCAGTTTTCTGCTCTAATAGCTGCTTCTTCGCTAATAAGCGGTCCCATAAAGGTATCTTCATCAAACGGGTTTCCAACTTTTAATTTAGAAGCTTCATTTCCGAGTTTAGCTGCAAATTCTTCATAAACTTTTTCATCAACATATATTCTTTGAAGTGAAATACAAACCTGTCCGCTGTTAGCAAAAGCTCCGATAGCACATCTTTTAGCAGCCCATTCTAAATCTGCCGTGCTTTCTACAAAAGTAGCTGCATTTCCTCCAAGTTCGAGTGCCACTTTTTTAATTCCTGCGTTTTGGGTGATTATCTTTCCAACAGGTACGCTTCCTGTAAAACTTATTACCCTTGGAACTGGGCTTTTTACGAGCGTGCTCCCTACATCTGCATCTCCATATACTACGCTTAGGGCATCTTTTATAGCATAAGGGCTATCAATAAAAAGTTTCGCAAAAGCATATGCCGTATAAGGAGCTTCTGGAGTTGGTTTAAGTACTACGCTATTTCCAGCAAGGAGAGCAGGGGCGATTTTATGAGCTACTAAATTTAGAGGAAAATTAAAAGGAGTAATTGCTACTACTACTCCAGCCGGAACTCTTTTGTAAAAGGAAGTGGTTTTTACTCCATTTTCCGCATCGGTAGGAATAGTCTCCCCTAAAATATGATATCCTTCTGCGGCGCATGCTTTTAAATTTCCTATACATCTT
>JAMOSM010000109.1 GCA_027063075.1 Nautiliaceae bacterium
TGATGTAAATGAACCCGGGATTTATCAGGAGCTTTTTGAAAAAGTGTATCTTATGCCTTTTCCTTCTCTTGGGTGGGAAGATACAAAAACAAGACTTCTTGAAATAAAAGAAAAAAGCAATATTGAAGCAGTTGTTCCAAATTTGGATGCAGAACTTCCTCTTTATATTAAAAATCAGGATAAACTTCATAAACTTGGAATAAAAACGTTTTTGCCAACGTTAGAAAATTTTGAAATGAGAGAAAAAAGGCATCTGCCTGATTTTGCTAAAAAACTTGGTGTAAAACATCCAAAAACAATTGAAGTTATTTCGCTTGATGATTTAATTAAAGCTGTAAAAGAGATAGGATTTCCTGTAATGATAAAAGGAAATTATTATAAAGCTTACAAGGCTTATAATCTGGATGAAGCGATTGAATATTTTTATAAAATTTCTAATGAATGGGGATTTCCTCTTTTGGTTCAGGAGGTTGTTAGTGGGGTTGAGATAAATTATGTTGGGCTTTCAAATAAAAAGCTTTTAGGTGGAGTTGGTATAAAAAAACTAACAACAACCGAACTTGGAAAAGTATGGAGTGCTCTTAGTATAAAAAATGAAAAACTTTTTGAGCTTGCAAAAAAGTTTGTTGATATTACAGGTTGGAGAGGAGCTTTTGAGCTTGAGGCTATTGCAAACGGGGATGATATTTATTTAATTGAAATTAATCCGAGGTTTCCTGCATGGGTTTATTTTGCGACGATGCTTGGAATTAATCTTCCAAAAATGATGGTTGATATTATGGAAGGAAAAGAAGTAAAAGAGCAGTTTGAGTATCCTGTTGAAAAGATGTATGTAAGGTATGTTGAAGAGACAATGACAAATTTTAAAGATTTTACAAAACTTTTAACGCAAAAAGAATTATAAGGAGAGGTTATGAAATATGTAAAGCCTATGATAAACAGAATAGATTTTAATTTGGCAAGTAAATACGGCAGTCCGTATAAAGTTCAAAGAATAAAGAGTGAAATTGAGGGTGTTAGTGTAAATGATTTGGCTAATGAATATGGAAGTCCTCTTTTTGTATTTTCTCAAAGACAGATTGAAGAAAAATATAATGAATTTAAAGAGGCTTTTTCGAGCAGATATCCAAAAGTTCAGTTTTGGTGGAGCTATAAAACCAATTATCTTGATGCGATTTGTAAAATTTTTCATAAACTTGGAAGCAAGGCTGAGGTTGTAAGTGAGTTTGAATATCAAAAGGCAAGACATCTTGGAGTCGATGGAAAAGATATTATATTCAATGGACCTTATAAACCAAAAGAGGCATTAAGAGTTGCTGTAAAAGAGGGGGCAAAGATTCATATTGACCATTGGTATGAGATAAACGACCTTGAAGAGATAGCCGATGAGCTTGGAGTTGAAATTCCTGTAGCTATTAGATGTAATATGGATACGGGGGTTTATCCTGCTTGGAGTAGGTTTGGTTTTAATATTGACAATGGTGAAGCATATGATGCAATAAAGAGAATTTATGAAGGAAAAAAACTTATATTAACCGGTCTTCACTCGCATATTGGTACTTTTATGTTAAGCACTGAAGCTTATAAAAACGAAACAATAAAATTAGTTCAGCTTAAAAACAGAGTTGAAGAGGATTTTGGATATAAAATTGAATATATTGATGTTGGCGGAGGTTTTGCAAGTAAAAACAGGTTAAAAGGGGTTTATCAATCGCCTGAAGTTATTGTGCCAAGTCCAGATGAGTATGCTGAGGCTATAGTAAATGCTATTTATGAAAATAATAAAGGTGATTTACCAAAACTTTATCTTGAAACCGGAAGAGCTTTGATTGATGAGGCTGGGTATTTGCTCACAAGCGTATTTGCAAGCAAAAGACTGCCTGATGGTAAAAAGAGTTATATTGTGGATGCCGGGGTAAATCTTTTATATACGGCATTTTGGTATAACTTTGAGATTTTTCTTGATAAAAGGTATGAAGGTCTTAATGAACCAAGTCAGATAAATGGTCCTCTTTGTATGAATATTGATATTATTTCAGAAAATATTATGCTCCCTCCTCTTGATAGGGGAAGTGTTTTGACTATCTGGCCTGTTGGAGCATATAATGTAACTCAATGGATGCAGTTTATTAGATACAGACCAAGAGTGCTTTTAATAGATAAAGATTCAAATGTACATATTATAAGAGAGGCTGAAAATTTAGAAGATATTATAAAAAGAGAACAAATTCCAGATTTTTTAAAGTAGGTAAATGAACTTAAAAGTATTTTTTAAGCCCTTTGCGGCTATTTTGTTTTTAAGGGATTACAGGCTTGGAATTTTTATTTTTCTTCTTTCTTTTTTACTTCCAAGCGTTGCTCTTTTGGGAGTTGTCGGACTTGTTTCTACTATACTTTTTGCTGAGTTTGTAGATATTAGAGATGAATATTTAAAATACGGTTTTTATCTTTATAACTCTTTACTTGTTGGAATGGGTGTTGGGTATTTTTATGATGTAAGTTTAACAACGGTGTTTTTAACCTCATTTTTGGCGGTTTTTACTTTTTTGTTGTCTTTTGGAATGAATAAAATTTTTGAGTTTTTTGCAATTCCCATTTTATCTTTACCTTTTGCACTTGTAAGTATGCTTTTTTACCTTGCAAGTTTAAAATATACCAATCTTTTAAGCAATATTTTACATAGATTGCCTTTTTTTGACGTTAATATTAATTTTTTAATAAGTGCTTATCTAAAATCGTTTGGAACAATTGTTTTTTTGCCTTTTAATATTGCCGGGCTTATAATTGCTTTTATTGTGTTTTATTATTCAAGAATAATGTTTTTTATGAGTGTAATAGGTTTTTTTGTAGGAGTCTGGGTTCATTCGTTTTTTGTTCCTTTTTATCAGGCATTAAATTCTCCTTATAATTTTAATTTTATTTTAATTGCAATGTCTTTAGGGGGAATTTTTTTAATTCCGAATTTAAAAAACTATTTTTTAGCTCTTATTGGAGTTGTTGTAAGTGTTGTTTTAATAGATGCTTTGGAAGTATTTTTTAATATTTACTCTTTACCTGTTTATACCTTGCCTTTTAATATCGTGGTAATTTTGTTTTTACTTCTTTTATATTGGATTGGTTATGAGTATTATAACTTTAATATTAAAGAAACACCGGAAAAAAGTCTTAGTTATTATTTAAGCAATATCTTACGTTTTGGAGGAAAAGATATAAAAATTTATCTTCCTTTTACTGGAAAGTGGAGTGTTTATCAGGCTTTTGATGGAGAGTGGACTCATAAGGGTAAGTGGAGATATGCTTATGATTTTGTAATTAAAAAAAATGGAAAAACTTATGAAAACGATGGGCTTTTTTTGACTGATTATTATGCTTTTGGAAAGCCTGTGATAGCTCCTGTTAATGGATATGTTGTAGCTCTTCGCTCAGACCTTCCTGATAATTATATAGGAGTTGTGGATAGGGAGAATAACTGGGGAAATTATGTAATTATTAAAAGCGATGCCGGATTTTATGTAGAGATTTCCCATCTTATGCAGCATTCTGTTACTGTAAAAGTTGGAGATTATGTAAAATTTGGTGATATTATAGGAAAGTGTGGAAACAGTGGATATTCACCTGAACCACATATTCATATACAAGTCCAAAAATATCCTTATCTTGGAAGTGAAACACTTCCTTTTAAATTTGTAGATTATATAAAAGAAAATAGACTTTTTTTTTATTCTCTTCCGAAAAAAGATGAAGAGATTGAACATTTAGTGCCGGATAAATCGCTAAAATCAAAACTTACTTTTATTTTAGATGATAAATTTAGGTATGAAGTTATTGAAAATGGTGAGAAGAAAGAAGAAATTGAAATAGTTGTAAATATGAATGAAAAAGGGGAGTTTTATTTTTTTGACGGGAATAATAAACTTTATTTTTATTTTGTAGAAAAACTATTTTATTTTTATGATTATGAAGGTACGGATGGATATTTAAAGGAGCTGTTTAAATTGGCTCCTAAAGTTCCAATGATTAATAAAAATGTAGTTTATCAAGATGTTTTACCTCTTTTTATTAACTATTCTGGCTTAAAACGCAGTTTTGTAGAGTTTTTAAGCTCTTTTAATTATAAGATTTTCAGCAAAGAAGTTACATATGAAAAAGAGTACTTAAAAATAAAATCTGAATATGGAGAAGTTTATTTTTCATTTTATGAAAAGGGATTTGATAAAATTAAATTTAAAAATATTGAGCTTAGGAGAATAGATGAAAAAAATTATTTTAATTCTTAGCAGTGTTTTTTTATTTGCTTTAAGTAAAGATGAAATAAGAAAAATATATTATGAGTCTTATAACTATGAAAAAATGGGGGATTATAAAGATGCTATTAAGGTTTTAATTCCTCTTTATAAAGAATTTCCAAACGGATATACTCTTAATTTAAGGCTTGGATGGCTTTTTTATCTGAATAAAAATTATGAAAATGCAATAAAACACTATAATATAGCTTCTAAAATTCATTCATATTCTCTTGAGCCAAAGCTTGGACTTATGAGGGTTTTTAATTTTTTAGGAAAGTATGATAAAAGTATAAAAATCGGCAATACTGTTTTAAGAAGCGATTATTATAATTATTATGGAAATTATTATTATGGAAATGCTCTTTTAGGAATTAAGGATTATAAGAATGCTATTTTATTAGCAAATAAAATACTAACCCTTTATCCAACAAGCATTTTATTTTTAAATCTTTTAGGAAAAAGTTATTTTTATAATAAAGATTTTAAAAAAGCAAAAGATATTTTTGAAAATGTGTTAATACTAGACCCAAACAATGTAGTTGCAAAAGAGTTTTTAAAAAGAATAAAAGGAAAAAATAGATGAAGTTTTTAAATATTATGGCTGTAGCGAGTATAAGTTTTGCTTTTAATATAATGCCTTATGGTGCTTATGTAAATTATAGTAATAAAGCTTTAAAAGACAATGCTTATGTGGCGGGAATATATGCTTCTTTTTTTAAAAGTCCTTTTAAGTTTGAATTTGATGCAGAAGCTACAAAGATTACTTATAAAGATAATACGCCTGAGTGGAATCAGCAGGATTTAACAGCTGTTGTTAATTACTATAAAGGATATAATTTTGCTTATAAAATAGGTATTCACAATATTTTTATAAATCAAAACGGAAATAAAGATGATTATGACAAGGTGTTTTTTTTAGGAATGCTTTATTATAAATATTTAAAATACAATGTTGGAATAGATATTTTTTATTCCATGTATGACGGATTTAATGTAACTCAGTTATCTCCTAAAATAGGATTTAATTTTGGAAATTACTATTCACCTGAGGGAAGTTTTTATTTTGAAGCAAGACTTAATCAAATTCATATTTCAAACTCAAATCAAACTCCTCATCAGGATTACACCAACTTAGATTTTAAACTTCAAAATTTTAAAGGACCTTGGGTAACTACACTTAAAGGAAATTTTGGAAGAAATGCTTATAAAGTTGATAATGGAGGATTTGTTGTTTATAATTTAGGGAATGAGTATAAATACAGCGTGGGTTTAAAAGTTAATTACAGTTTAAATACTTACAGTTCTGTTGGAATTGGATATTCTGTTTCAAATTATAAATTAAATATAGGAGGAAACGCTCATTCTTCCACTGTAGTAGTAGAATACTCAAGAGCTTTTTAAAAAAGCTCTTTTACTATTTCAAACCTGTTAGCAGTCATTATATGAATTTTTGGATGTTTTTTAAGTATATTTTTAAATAGACTTTTACTAAGTGTAAGCCCTGTTTTATACTCTTCTTCTTCACTTATTTTATGTGCTTTTATCAGTTTTTCTATCCAAGAGTCTGGAACATAGATTCCGGGAACATGTGAGTGTAGAAACTGGGCAGTTTTAAGTTTTGTAATAGGAAAAAAGCCAAAAATTATTTCAAACTCTTTTCTTTCATCATTAAATTCACTTCTTACTTTGTCCCTTATTTCAAGCATTTTATCGACAATTTCCATATCATATACAGGCTGGGTGATAATTGCAGCGGCATAGTTTTTTACTTTTTTATAAATTTTTCTCTCAATTGTTGAAAAATTTTTTGCATATGAATTGCTAACAGCAAAGGGGGTAATTGGTTTTGGTTTTATTTTAAATTCTTTTCCGCTGTAGTCCATTCCATTATTAAAAGCTCTTATAATTTCAAGTAATAAATTACTGTTTCCTTCTACTACTCCTTTTACTTTCGGCTGGTCTGACATACTTGCAGGATCGCCCGTTAAGGCTAAGATATGGGTTACATCTAAGTCATTTGCTCCAAGCAGGTCGCTTTGAAGGGCAATTTTGTTTCTGTCTCTCATACTCATTGTTGCAATTACAGGTTTTTTAAATTTTTCTTGAATTTTAAAAGCTGCTATGATTGAATTATATTTTAGCTTACTTAATGGACAGTCTGTTGTTGAGAATCCGTCTATATATTTATATGCTTCACTTTTTTCAATTTTTTCTAGCATTGGGTTTATAGTTGGCAGTTTTGGAGGAGTGGTTTCAAGGGTTATTATTCTTTCTTTTAATTTTTCTTTTAAATTTATCATAAATTCCCTTTTTGTTGAAATTTTAATATAATTTTTGAAAAAAAGGCAGTTGATGATTTTAATGATTGATAACTATGACAGTTTTACATATAATATTGTCCAGTATTGCCTGGAACTTGGAGCAAATTTAAAAGTAATAAGAAATGATGAATTAAATGTTAAAGAGATAAAAAAACTTAATCCTGAAAAAGTTATTATCTCTCCCGGTCCTTCTACTCCAAAAGAAGCTGGAGTAAGTGTTGATGTTATAAAAAGAATTAATAGACCTATTCTTGGTGTGTGTCTTGGTCATCAGTCTATAGCTTATGCATTTGGAGGAAAAATTATTAGAGCCAAAAATTTAATGCATGGAAAGACCAGTAAAATTGAAGTTACAATAAAAGACGATATTTATAAAGATTTGCCTAATGAATTTAGAGTTACAAGATATCATTCATTAGTAGTTAATCCTGAGAATCTGCCTAAAAATATAATACCTACTTCTTTTAGTTTAGATGATAATGAAATAATGAGTTTAAGAGTAAAGGATAAACCGATTTTTGGGGTTCAATTTCATCCTGAATCTATTATGAGTGAATATGGTAAAGAAATTATTAAAAACTTTTTAGAGTTATGATAGTTTTTTTTCTTTTTTATTATCTTTTTTTGCTTTGGTATAGCGTTAATTTTTTATCGTTTTCTGTTATAGAAATACAGAGTATAGAAAAATTTTGGCCTTTGAGGTATATTATTGATTTTTCTGTTTTTTTGTTTGGAAAAAATGATTTTGCTTTGCGTTTTCCTCAGCTTTTTTTTAGTGTTTTAAGTGTTGTGTTGTTTTATAATCTTTCTAAATATATTTTTGATAAAAGAAAAGATATTTATTTTGCAAGTGTTATTTTTTCTTTGATACCGGGATTTATAATTTCTTCTTTAATTATCAATAAATCTATATATATAATTTTTTTAATTCTTCTATTTTTGTATTTTTATTTAGTTAATAAAAAAATTTCTTATTTTTTATTGTTAATTTTTGTTTTTGTTGATTATAGCTTTATTTCTTTATATATAGCTTTGATTTTTTATTCTATCTATAAACAGAATAATAGATTGTTACTTTATTCTTTATTACTTTTATCTTTAAATGCAAACTATTTTGAATATTCTATAGGAGGAAAACCAAGAGGTTATTTTTTAGATATTTTTGGGACATATATTTTAATTTTTTCCCCTTTAGTTTTTATCTATTTTTTATATACTCTTTATAAAGGCTTTTTTTATAGAAAAGGAATTGTGTTTTTTATATCAGTTACAGCTTTTATACTTTCTATTTTATTTTCATTTAGACAAAGGATAAAGATAGATGATTATGCTCCTTTTGTTTTACCATATGTGCTTTATATGGTAAAAATTTTTTTAAATTCTTATAGAGTTAGACTTCCTGTTTTTAGAAAAGGCTATAAAATATTATTTACACTTTTATTTTCTTCTTTAATAATTTTTGATATTATGCTTTTTTTAAATAAATATACTCCTGCAAGAAATTTAACTCAAAGTTTTTATTTTATAAAACCCCTTTCAAATTTTTTAAGACAAAACAATATTAATTTTATTAACTGTAATAACGATTCTTTGTGTAAAGTTCTTATATTTTATGGTATGAAAACTGGGAATAAATATAAGTTAAATTATTCTAAAAGAAATAAAAAAGTTTCAATTTTTCACAAAAACAAAAAAATTTTAGATATTGATGTTTCAAAATTAAACACATTATAAAAAATTTTGACTATCTAATTAAAATTTTCTTATAACTAAAAATTTAAATGTTAGAATTTCTAAAATAAAATTGAAGGAGTATTAATGGCTCAAAAACCGATACGTGAATATGACGGAAAAAGACTTTTTGCAGAAAATTGGGATAATTATTTTAAAGGATTAAAATACCCTTTTGAAAGCGTACTTGTAACAAGCGGAGAAGAACTTCTAAAAAAAGCTGAAGAACCTGGATATGAATGGTTAAAACAAAAACCTCTTGTAGCAAAACCTGATATGCTTTTTGGTAAAAGAGGTAAAAATAATTTAGTTCTTTTTAAAGTAAATAAACCTGGTGATGTTACTTTAGAAGATGCAGCTAAATGGATTGATGAAAAAAGAAAAGAAAAACAAAAAGTATATTTTAAATTTGAAGGTGATAAACCTGTTGGCGAACCAAAAGAAGATTATCTGACTTATTTTATAGTGGAACCATTTACGCCTCACAGCGAAGATGAAGAGTACTATATTGCGGCTGCAAGCTTAGATGAAAATTATGACGTACTTTATATGTCAGCTCACGGTGGTATGGAAGTAGAAGAGAATTGGGATAAAGTAACTGAGGTTAAAATTCCAATTGATGCAACTGATGAAGAAGTTGAAAAATTAATTTCAGAAAATATCCCTGCAGATATTCCTGAAGATAAAAAAGAAGTTTATAAAAACTTTGCTGTTAATTTTTATAAATTTTTTAGAGACTTAAACTTTGCTTATCTTGAAATAAATCCTGTTGTTATTGTTGATGATAAAGTATATCTTCTTGACCTGGTTGCAAGACTTGATGATACAGCTGGATTTTTAATGAAAGATAAATGGGGAGATATTGAATTCCCAACACCATTTGGTATGCCTGAAAAATCGCCAGAAGAAAAAGCAATTGCTGAAGCTGATGCAAAAAGCGGTGCTTCATTAAAACTTACAGTTCTTAATCCAAAAGGTAGAATCTGGACACTTGTAGCAGGTGGTGGTGCATCAGTAGTTTATGCTGATACAATTGCGGACCTTGCTGGAGGAGTTGAAGATTTAGCAAACTATGGAGAATACTCTGGTGGTCCTACAACCGATGAGACAAGATTTTATGCTGAAACAGTACTTGACTTAATGACCAGGGATAAAGACCCTCAAGGCAGAGATAAAATATTAATTATCGGTGGGGCG
>JAMOSM010000110.1 GCA_027063075.1 Nautiliaceae bacterium
CTTTTCTTTATCACTCATTAAAGAGGGTCAGTCCCGTTTTCTGAAATAAAAAAAAAGAAAAAATTAAAGAGACTTTATAAGTTTACTTGCTAAACCTAAATCAACATCACCTCTTTGTTTTAATCTTTTCATAATCTCACCCATATTTTTCCCGCCTATTTCATCAATAATCTCTTTTATAATTTTTAAAGTCTCTTCCTCGCTTAGCATTTTTGGCAAGAAACTCTCATATATCTCAAGCTCTTTTTTTGCTTCTTCCATTCCCGCATCAATTGACTCTTTTGCCATTTTAGAAAGTTTTTTTGCAGCTTCTGCAATTATTTTTTCATCAACATCAACACCTTTTTCTTTTGCAATTTTTTGAGCCGTATCTACAAGCATCATAAGTGCGTTTGCTTTTGTTTTATCCTCTTTTTTTGCTTTCATCATCATTTTTTTAAGTTCAAGTATTGTCATTTTTTCCTCCTTTATTTATTTTCCGACACAAAAGCTTCTAAACATCCTATCAAGCATTTCATCATACTCAAAAGGCTTTGTAATTTCACTTATTGCCTTTATTGCATCTTGAATTTGATAACTGAAAAGCTCAAGTTCGCCTGTAGCTAAAAACTCCCTTGCTTCTTTAATTGCATTTAGTGCTTTTTCAACCGCATTTATCTGACGAGTAGATATTAAAATATGCTCATCTTCACCGCTATAGCTATCAAGCAGTTCTTTAAGCGCTTCTATCAGAGGCTTTATATCCTTTTTAGCCGAGATTTTTACCACTTTAAAATCTTTAAATTTCTCAAGGTCTATTTTAACACCTTTATCAATTTTATTTATAACAACTATTACATCTTTATTAGCATTTTTAATAAGTTCAAGTATCTCTTCATCTTCTTTACTAAACTCATTCGCATCAAAAACAGCTAATACCATATCAGCTTCTTCTATAGCTTTTTTGCTTCTCTCAACACCTATTTTTTCAATTTCATCTTTTGCAGCCCTTATACCGGCAGTATCAATTATTCTTATTAAATGAGAACCTATTTGAATATCCTCTTCAATGGTATCACGTGTTGTTCCTGCAATGTCACTGACAATTGCCCTTTGTTTGTTAAGCAGTGCATTTAAAATAGAGCTTTTACCCACATTCGGCTTTCCTACAATTGCAACTTTATACCCGCTAAGCATTCCTTCTCTTCTTTTTGAAACCTCTAATGTATGGTTTAAAATCTCTTCAAGTTTATTTAATCTCTTTTCAATATCTTTGCCAAGTGTCTGTGGTAAATCCTCTTCGGCATAATCAATAAAAACTTCGCTATAAGCCATTATTTCAATGAGTCTATTTCTTATATCCTCCACAAACTTCGCTAAATCCCCTTCAAGTTGACGGGAAAGCAGCTTTGCACCCTCACGTGAGCGTGTTTCAATAAGTTTTGCAATGGCTTCTGCCTGCGAGGCATCAATTTTACCGTTTAAAAAAGCACGTTTGCTAAATTCTCCCGGAAGTGCAAGCCTCACACCATGCTTTAAAATCTCTTCTAAAATCATCCTGCTTACAACCACACCCCCGTGACACTGAAACTCAACAATATCTTCACCTGTAAAAGAATTAGGAGCTTTAAAATAAATAACTATTGCAATATCTATAAGTTCATTATTGCTGTCATAAACCTTGCAAAGTTTTGCTACGCGAGGCGGAAAATCATCTTTTTTTGTAAGTTCTTTAGCAACTTCAAGCGCCTTGTCTCCGCTAACCCTAACAATTGAAATAGCCCCAACCCCGTTAGGAGTCGCTATTGCCGCTATTGTCTCCATGTCTATCTCCAATTACTACATACTTTCCATCTCCTCTATCTCTTAAAGCAACATATTTATCAGGAAATGCTTCTCTTAATATCTCAAGTGCTAAAAATGCCAAAATTCCGTCAAATGATTTTGTTTTTCCAAAACCTTTTTCTTTTACTTTTTGTATAAAAGGAGCTAAAAATTCCCTAAGCATAGCTTCTTGGTTTTTTAAAAATTCGGCAATTTCAAGTCTTACTTTAAATCCATATTTCTGATTTATCCAGCTATAAAGCATATAGTTTAAAGCATTGTATCTATATCCCTCTTTTCCTATAAGTAGTGCCGCATCAGCTCCGTCTATTTTAATAAAAACAGTCTCTTCATCATATTTTTTTACCTCAAAATTATCTATATCAAAACAACTTTTTTCAAAAAGCCTTTTAAGCCCCTCTTTAATTTCTGGCAAAATATCTTCTATCTCTTTTTGAATTAATGCTTCATTTTGATGCTCATTTACTTCTATTATAGCAGGCTTTGCAAAAAGGCCAAAAAGCCCTTTGCTTGGATATTGAATTATCTTTGCATCAATATCTGCAACAGAGCAGTTAAGTTTTTCGGCAGCTTTTAAATACGCTTCATCTAATGTTTTTGCTTCAATCCTCACTTTTTAGCCTTCATTAAAGCTTTTTTACTTTCCATTAATTTATTTATAATCCATTGTTGAAGGATTGAAAGAATATTGTTTGTTGTCCAATATAAAACAAGCCCTGCAGGAAATGTCGCCATCATAATTGTAAATATAACCGGCAGGAATTTAAATATTTTCTCTTGCATAGGGTCTTGGAAATTTGTAGGTGTTAGTTTTTGATGAATATACATTGTAATACCCATCAACACCGGTAAAATAAAATATGGATCCATTTCGCTTAAATCTTTAATCCATAAAAACTCAGCACCTTTTAGCTCAATTGAATATAATAAAAGTTTGTAAATTCCATAAAAAATAGGAATTTGAAGAAGAAGAGGCAAACATCCCCCAAGCGGATTTGCACCGTGTTCTTTATAAAGTTTCATCATATGCATTTGAAGTTTTTGAGGGTCTTTTTTGTATCTTTCCTGAATTTCTTTCATTTTAGGGGCAAGCTCTTTTAGCTTATACATACTCACCATACCCTTGAATGTAAGAGGAAACAGTACAAGTCTTACTAAAATCACAAGTAAGATAATAGCAACTCCCCAATTACCTGAAATTTTATAAAGCCAGTCAAGTACAAAGAAAAGATTTCTTGCAAAAAATGTACCAATCCCATACTGAACAACATCAACAAGCTCAGGGTCGATTGATTTTAATGTATCTACATATTTTGGACCTATATACCCTGTTAAATTAAGATTTTCATCAGATTTTATAAAAAGAGTAGGATTTTTTTCATTATCCGGAACTACTACAGCATTAAAAGGTTTTTTTGAAAACAAAAGAGTTGTATAATATCTGTCAAACCCGGCTGTGATAATTGCACTCTTTATTGTTTCAGGTTCTGCATCACCGTCTTCAATAATCTCAAGAGTACCGTCAGATTTTTTAATTAAAGCCCCGTGAATAGTAAGCTGGTCAATTGCAACTGCTGGTCTGTATCCAGGGGAAATAAAATAAATTTCACTTTTAGAAAGCTCTATTTTTAAATCATATCTTCCATTTGGATAAAAAGTTACTATTTTTTTAACGATAACTTCTCCTAAATCTTGTGTTATAGTCAATGTTTGAGGTTTATTGTCTAATTTAATATAATTTTTATCAACCCTTACATCTGTTAAAAACGCTTTTTTGTTTAAGTTTTCATTTTTAAATCTAATCTCAAGGGGTTTTGGAAGTTTTTGAGGAATAAGCTCAAGGTGTTTTCCGTTTTCATTGAACTTGTTTTGTTTTAAAATAAAACTGCTAATTCTACCAAGAGAATCTATTTTCATTTCATAATTTTTTGCTTCTATTTTTGTCACTGTTTTTACATCAATACTCTTTTTTGCCTCTATTTTTTTAGAAGTGTTTGCAACAGGTTTGCTGTTATTAAGCTCTTTGTTTGTTGTCTGAGGAGCTAATACAAAGTAATCATATGCAAAGAAAAACACAAAAGAAATAACGGTTGCAACTATTATTCTTCTTAAATTATCATTATTACCCATTTTCTGCCTTTATTACTATAAATTTATTGTCTGTTATCGGAACAAGCCAGTAATTGACTCTTTTTTTCACCCCATATACAGCATTAATATTTTTTTTTATTACGGGATAATCTATTCCGCCCTTAAAAAGCTGATTACATCTTAAAATTCTAAGTAAAACCTTTATAAACGCTTTAAAAAAATTATCATTTTCAAATTCCCACAATGCATATGTACTACAAGTAGGATAATATCTGCATTTACTGCCAAATACAGGACTTATATATTTATAAAGAGTTATAAATTTTATTGCTAATTTTTTTAAAGTCATTCTTAAGCATTTCAAAATCTATCTGTGATATATCGCTTTTTGCAATAATTACAAACTGTCCTTTTAACAGATAAAGACGGGACAGATGCCTTATTCTACGTTTAATTTTATTTCTTATTACAGCTTTTTTCGAAATTTTTTTAGAAACCACAGCTGCTATTTTAAGAGTATCGGAAGAAAGAAAAAAAATAGTAAAATATTTAGAATAAAACTTTCTTCCCTTTTGATATATATTCTTTATTTCCTTAGAAGTTAAACCGCTAATCTTTTTCTACCTTTAGCTCTTCTTCTTGCAAGAACTTTTCTTCCGTTTTTAGTTTTCATTCTGCTTCTAAATCCGTGAGTTCTCTTTCTTCTGATTCTGCTTGGTTGATATGTTCTTTTCATTCACGCTCCTTTTAAAATTTTAGTTTGAAATTTTACTAAAAAAACTAATATAATCCAAGCTTACCGTCTTTTCTTCTGTAAATTACTCTTTTTTCACCGCTTAAATCCCTAAAAACCATAAAATAAAGTCCTGAATTTTTAAACTCTTCTACAGCCTCATCAATTGAGATGGGTTTTTCAACATCTAAAGGCATTTGAACAATCTCATCTACTTCCTCTTCAACTATTAACTCTTCAATTCTGTCTTTTTTATGATGAGAAGTTTTTTTGTCATGATATCTTCTTAATAATTTTTCAAGTTTATCTTTTGCTTTATCAAGGGCTGCATACATATCCTTATCTTTATAATGAACAACCGCAGTCCCTTTTTCAGGAATATTCATAATAATTTCAACTGTAAAAAAATCTCTTTTATCTTTTTCAACTGTAACAACTGAATGCATAATGCCAAGATTATATTTTTCAACCTCTTCAACAACTCTTCTTATATGCTCTTTCATAGGTTCAGTTAAAGCTACACTTCTTCCAACTACAGTTACGTTCATATCACTCCTTTAAAACAAATTTCTCTCTATTATATCCTATATATCAAGGGTTTTGAAGAGAAACATGAACTTTTCTTATATGAAAAGCGGGATTTGTTGATTTTACACTCACATAAACTAAAACACTCATATTAGTATCATTAGTATTTATATTAGAACAATCACTCCCACTACATCCTACTACAAAATAATGAAACTTTGTGTGAACTTTAAAGCCGGGATATGTCATATTAATTTCATTAATCCTCCCTGCCGAATAATCGTGTCCCTGAAGAGCCATAATTGCAAATTCTGTAGCCGAACGAAGCACTAATTCAGCTTTTGTGTCTAAAAAACTACGTGTGGTATGCTTTACAGAAGAGGTACTAAATGTCATAATCATAGTGCCTATAGTTGCTACAACCATAAGAAAAATTATAGTATAAAGTAATGAAAATCCTTTTTTCAAAATACCACCTTTTCTTTACAAACTGTAAGAAATTCTCCATCAATTTTCAATTTAGGATTACTTACGCATATAAAAATCCTCATAACCCCGTTTTCTTCTTTAAATTTAAACTGAGTTATATGGGTTGCTAATAAAGAAGAGTTACCTTCTGTATAATTTTGTTTATTCCACGGATAATAATTATAAAAAAGAGTCAAATTGTAATCCACACAATCTCCGCTTGAGTCTTTATTACAAACCGGCACTATTGCATAAGCACTGTTTACTAAATAATATTTTTCATAAACGGTTGTTGAATTTGATTCATCAATGGCTTTAATATTTAATTTTGTATTACCGTTTGTATCATCAAAAGTACTTTTTGGAGGATTATAAATATGAAAAACCCTCATAGCCGCATTTGTAGGATACTTTTTCTGATAATATCCGTATGAATGATTAATATCTAAAAAATCACCTCTGTCATCAGGACCTGAAAAAACCAAAACGGTATAATTATTATCAAAGACATCCCCCTTAATTCCATATGCTTTTGTCCAATTTGAGTCTATTTCTTTAACTATTCCAAAAAAACTATAAGGGGTAGAAATATTATACTCATCCCCTACTGCTGAAGATTCGGTCTGATTTAAATCTACAAACCCTGAATATCCAGGAACCACTTTTTTTAAATCGCTTTTCCAAATCCCTCTTTGTGCATAAACATCTTTTCCAAGCCATTCTAATACTTTATAGTTATCCTCACTAGAAATAGAAATAGCAGAAAGAGAATTAAACGAACGGATATTTCCCTTATAACAATCTCCGTTTGAAGCGTTACACTCAACACCTATTACAGAGTTAGGAACCCTAAAAGAGAGTTTTGAAGCTAAAGAATTTAAAAAAACATCTGTTTGATAACTGAGTTTATTAAACTCTTTTGAATAAAAATAATGCTCATAAACCTTTACAAGAATTTTTGAAGTAATAGTGGCTAATATTCCTAAAACAACTACAACTATAACAACCTCAATTAAAGTAAAAGCCTTTTTCATCTGCTTATTTCCTCTAATGACAAGATTTTAGAAGCTCCTATATTACAGGTTGGATATTCAAGTTTTATTTTACTTCCGTCTTTAAATTTAACATAAACCTCAATCAGTTTTATATTAGTAAGAGCGTTTTTAGAAAGTGGTGTATAATTCATATCAAACGAAATATTGTTGTTAGAATAATCTGTATTATCTTTAATATAATTAACGCCGACTTTAAGGGTATAACCTTTTGAAGTCACACCAACACTTACATTCTCTTCATAACCGTTAAAATCATCAATATCATCATAATCATCAACACTACTCTCACCAGCATCGGTACCTATGGTACTGAGTTTATCACTGCTGCCGCTCCTATAGATATTGTTATTCATCTGATGTTTTCCAAGTCTGTTTAATTCAGTAGAAAAATTTAAAATCTGCAGCTCATCATCTGCATTTAAACTACTTCCATTTAAATCTTTATAAAAATTTTCCCCTACAGTGTTGTTTTCATCAAAATATTTAGTATTAATAAGGCTTAAAAGTGAAAATTCTGTAAAAAAGACACTCTCTTTTACAGTAACTTTAGCAGTAGTTGTCAATGTCTGAAGCAAAACAGGAATTGTAGTCACTGTAATACCTAAAATAATTATAGAAACAATAAGCTCTATTAAACTAAAAGCTTTAGATGTTTTTTGACTTTTCATACGTTTTAATAACGCCTTTCATCATTTTTCCTCTTATTCCTTCTTCTTCTAAAGTCTTTATTCCCTCAGCCGTAGTACCCTTTGGCGACATAACCTGATTTTTAATTGTAGCAAAATTATCATCAATTGCACAAAAACTTTTAAAAAGACCTCTTGTCAATTTTTCACTTATCTCCCTTTTAAGACCTATATAAACTCCTCCATCACAAACTGCCTCTGCAATTAGAGCCAAAAACGCAGGACCGCTTCCTATAATTGCCGTTGCCATATCAATTTCGTCATCTCCATTTACCCATACAACATCCCCTATTTTGCTTAAAACAAACTTACCTACTTCCCTTGCCTCTTTATCTCCCGTAACTGCTGTAGTTGAAGCTTTATACTTTGCCGCAACATTTGGCATAGCCCTTAAATAAAATTTTGATTTTATATATTTTTTTATTTCTTCTAAAGATTTACCTGCTAAAATTGAAATTAAAACCTCAGCTTCCCCTTTTAACATTTCACCTATATCTTTAAGGGCATATGGCTTAACAGCAAGAATTACATTTTTAGAGGTAATATCATAACCGTTTATTAAAAAATACTCGCACCCAAACTCTTTTGCAAATTCTTTTAGTTTTTTTTCATCTCTTCCTACTACCTCAAACTTAACTTCCCCTTTTAAACCGTTTGCAATAGCTTTTGCCATTTCTCCATAACCTATAATACTAACTTTCACTCTCAACCTTTATATAATTTTTCAAAGGGTCTATTAAAGAAAAAGGGTATTTGTCTAAAATTACCTGCCCTACCAGCTTATCGGTTACATTAAAAATAAGAGGTGCAGCAAAATTTATTGTCGATTCAATAAAAGGCTCATTTATAGTCATAATATTAAGTACTAAAAAATTTTTATTTTCATCCAAATTTAAAGCTTTTTGTTCTGCATCCGTAATTTCAAAATCATAATCAGGCTTTATTTTAAAAGGATTTATTAAAGTAAAATTTACATTTTTTCCCTTTAATTTATAAAAAGTATCATTTATTTCTTCAAGCTCAAACTCTTTTTCATTTTCAAAACCATAAATAGGAAGTGCCACTTTAAATTTCATCTTTATCCTTTTTTTTAACTTAAGCAAAAAACATTCCATATTATAACACAAGATTTTTTTAATTAAGTTGGTATAATTGCACAAAAAAAGGATTTTAATGAGAGAATATAATCCTAAGGAATTTGAAAAAAACACTTATAAAACCTGGGAAGAGAAAGGCTTTTTTGAAGTAGACTATTCAAAACCTAAAAACTTCTGTATTATGATGCCCCCACCTAACGTAACTGGAAGCCTTCATATCGGACACGCTTTAACTTTTACCCTTCAAGATATTATGGTTAGATACAAAAGAATGGACGGATATGCAACTCTTTGGCAACCAGGAACTGACCACGCAGGAATTGCAACTCAAAACGTGGTAGAAAAACAGATTTTAGCTGAAGGAAAAACAAAAGAGGAACTTGGACGAGAAGAATTCTTAAAAAGAGTTTGGAAGTGGAAAGAATATAGTGGCGGTACTATCACAACTCAACTAAGACGTCTTGGAGCAAGCCCTGCTTGGAGTAGAGAGCGTTTTACAATGGACGAAGGGCTTCAAAGAGCTGTTAGGGTTGCTTTTAAAAAACTTTATGACGAAGGCTATATTGTAAAAGGCAACTATATGGTTAATTGGTGTCCAAAAGATGGGGCACTAAGCGATATTGAGGTTGAATATGAAACTCACGAAGGCGAGCTTGTTTATATTAAATATCCAATTGTCGATAGCGACGAATATATAGTAGTTGCCACTACAAGACCTGAGACATATTTTGGAGATACCGCTGTTATGGTAAATCCAGAAGATAAAAGATACAAACACCTAATCGGTAAAAAAGTCCGCCTGCCGCTAATTAACAGAGAAATTCCTATTATTGCCGACGAATATGTTGATATGGAGTTTGGTACGGGTGCTGTTAAAGTAACCCCGGCTCACGACCCA
>JAMOSM010000111.1 GCA_027063075.1 Nautiliaceae bacterium
TTTAACGCTTTTGAAATTATAAAAAACAGAAGAAGTGCTCTTGGATTTAAGGAGAGATTTATAAAAAAAGAGGAATTTTTGGATATTTTAGATAAAACCCTTCCAAGAAACCTACCGCCTTTTGATACCAAAACAACATTAAACAAAATAAACTTTGTTGTTTTTATAAACAGAATCGACGGGATTGAAAGCGGAATATATTTTTTTGACAGGGAAAAAGAAAAACTTTTACTAATAGAAAAAGGAGATTTCAGTGAAGCCGCAAAATTTATAAACTGCAACCAGGATTTAGGAAAAGAGGGCGCTTTTAGCATATCAATGGTAATTAATAAAAAAGAGATAAAAGAGGATTTTTATTATAAACTTGCAATGTTTGAAGCAGGAATTATAGGTCAGGTTTTGTATCTTGAAGCTGAGGCTAAAAATCTAAGAGGATGCGGCATTGGATGTTTTTTTGATGACTTGATAAGTATTGATATTTTAAACAATCCAGATATTTTAACACTTTACGGTTTTAGTATAGGAGAGCCTTTAGTAGATGAAAGAATAATACCCATTAAGGCAAATGAAAGTTTTTTACTTTAATCAGGCAGGTTAATTAACCGCCTGATATCTGTCAAGCTCTCTTTGAACTTTTTCCATTTCCTGTTTGATTTTTTTAATATATTTTTGAACTCTTTGTTCGTGAAGAAGTTTTTTCTCTTCAAGCTCTTCTTCTTTTACAACCAAATCATTCTCTTCTCTTACAAGCTTATCATACTCTTCTTTAAGTTCTTCTATTCTTTTTTTTCTCTCTTCAAGCTCTTTTAAAAGTCTTTGTCTGTCTCTTTCAAGCATTTCAATTTCTCTGTCCGTTTCTGCTTCAAGAGTTTTTTGCATAATTCTTTTTAAATGGTTTTTAATATCTTTAATTCTTGCTTCGTGTTCTTTAATTTCTCTCGTAATTGACAAAAGTAAAGTTTCAATTTCCTGAAGTCTATTTTTAATAGGTTCAAGCTGAGATACTATTTCAGCAAGTTTTTTCTTTTCTTTTTCCAGCGCTTTTGTAAGTTTTTTTACAACCCCGCTTAATTCTTCTACAAATACTTCCATAACTCCTCCTTAAAAGTTTTAAAAATTATAACTTAACTTAAAAAAATTGTCAATTATTTTATAAATTAACTTAAATAAAGTAACTCAACTTTGTTTGTTTCTCTAAATCTTTTATCTCTGACACTAAATTGGCAAGACTTTTATAATTACCAAAAAATCCCCTTAAAATCGGGTCATAGTTAAATGTAATGACAGGGACCTTGAGTAACGGATACGCATCCTCAATATTGTCGCAATCCCCTTAGAATCGGGTCATAGTTAAACGGAGAAGGAGGAGACTAGGACTCATCCCGTTGTTAGTAGGTCGCAATCCTCTTAGAATCGGGTCATAGTTAAACTTAATAAGAAAATCTATAAATTATTTATGCGATTTTAAGTCGCAATCCCCTTAGAATCGGGTCATAGTTAAACCCTCCGAAACTTCGGAGCTTTAACACATTTTTAAACCTTAAAGTTTGCTTAAAGGATTTTGTTCTAATCCTTCAAAACTGCCTAAACATCGGACTTTCAAGCATCTTTTAGAATTTGCACAAAATTTATTGATTTTTGGCAATTTTAGCTGTTTTTAGAAATTTTGTGCAAATTCTAAGTACCCCAGAGACCTGCGGCACAGGAGTGGCGGAGGTGCTCTGCTCCCTTCCGGGCCTGAAGCGTTGCCTCCACCACCCCTTGCACAGGGCTGGGGCATTGAAATTATACCATAAATTTATCCAATTTAAGCATTTTTGTCTTTTTTTATAACTATTTCAAAAGGAACGCTATCTTTTATATGTAAATCCTGCTGAGGAAAAGGAATACCGATTTTTGCTCTATTTAACGCATTATAAATTAACTTTAAAAATTCACTTTTTGTGCGTCTTGGACGTCTCGCATACTCTCCCCTTACCCAGACAAAAAGCTCAAAATTTAAAGAACTGTCTCCCATTTCTATAAAAACAACCCTCGGAGTTACATCAAAACGCGGATGTTTTTTTACATACGGTACATTCGAAGTTTTAAGAGCTTCTAAAACCACTCTCTCAACCTCTTCTATTTTACTCCCATACTCAACTCCAAAAGGAACCCTAAATCTTACAATATCATCATTTAACGTCCAGTTAATTACATTATTTTGAATAAAAGTCTGATTAGGGATAATTAAATCAATATTGTCATTTGTCCTTATAACAGTAGAACGCATAGATATATCAACAACCTCACCTCTTGTATTCTCGTCAATCTGAATATAATCCCCCACTTTTATAGAGTTTTCAAACATCAAAATAATTCCGCTTACTAAATTGCTAACAATATTTTGAAGACCAAAACCGATACCAACAGACAAAGCTCCCGCAATAATTGTTAAAGAACTTAAATCAAGCCCAACTGATTTTAAAGATATTAAAAAAGAAAAAATCAATATTGTGTAATATCCCATATTTCCAAGAAGAGTAGCAGTTGAGTGAGAGAGGTTATATTTTTTTCTAAGCTGATAAATAAATTTTTTATAATACTTTCCGATATACCACCCAAGTATTAAAATAAAAATCATAATAGCAAAGTTCAAAGGGGTAATAGTCCTGTTGCCAACAGTAAAAAGAGGATGATTAATTAAAGAAATAATTTTTTGAAATGTTAAATCTACTTCTTTTTTTGCATTATAAACAAGCAGCTTGCTTCCAAAGGCAAACTTTTCAAAATCATTTACAATACTGTCAACAGCTTTGTAAAGACTTAGTTTTTTTGCAATTTTTAAAAGATAATCATCATCTTCAAATGCCTTTTTATCTTTGTTTTTTAAATCAACACTCCATACTACAACATAGTTATTAAAAAGCTTTTGATAAAGACGTTTTTGATACTGCAAGTTCTTTTCAATCAGATTTTTTATATTTTCAACTTTCTCTTTAGAATTTAAAAGCTGCCATTTTTGTAAATCTATATTTAGTCTTTCATACTCTTTTTGGACTTTTAGAAGCGTTTGTTTTAAAAGTTTTATATTATAATCAGCTTCTTTTAAATTAAAATCAATATCCTTTACACTCTCAAAAATCTCTTTTTCAAACTTATCCATATTCTCATTTAAAAAACTTAGCTCCTTATTATAAATTCCGTATAGCCTATTGTAATAGATATATTGAAGCTTTGCAGTAGGAGTGTTTTCATTTTGTAAAATATTAAGTTTTTCTTGAAGTTCTTTGATTTTTTGAGGAAGTGTCAAAAGCCTGTTTTCTAACAAAACAAGATTATTAAATTCTTTTACATACTCTTTTTGATTTGAGGGTTTTTTAATCAAAGGGGGATTGAATTTAAGCTCTTTAATTTTTTTTGCCAAAATTAAATCCAAAGAATACTCAGGAGAGTTTTTAGGAATATTTTTTAAAATATCCTCGGGAGTAAGCGCAAACAAAAAAGTTATCAAAAGAATAATATATCTCATTAAATTCCCCTAAAAAAGAGCTTTTTAATATCAAATTTAAGTCCAACTAAAAAACTGACAATAACCACACTAATTCCGGTTGGAACAATTACATTATAATCATATGTCATTTCAAGTGCCAACACAACAGCCGTTAAAGGAAGTTTCATATTAACACCCATAAAAACAGCAGCACCAATTGCGGCAAAATAAAAAGGCTCTATCTCAAAGTATGAATTCATAATCTCCCCAAATCCATATCCAACAAGAGCTCCTATGCTCATAAGAGCAATAAATATTCCCCCGACAGCGTTTGCATAAATAGAAACGGTTGTGGATATAATCCTTAAAAGAATAATTAGAAAAATCATCCAAAGAGGAAAATAGTTAGAATCATTTATCAAAATCTTTACAACCTCATGTCCGCTAAAAGCTGCATAAGGATTAATTATCAAAATAGTACCAATTACACCTCCGCCGATAAAAGCAAAAATAAAGTTCCTGTAGGGTAAAAACCTCTCAAGTATTTTATTGTTTAAAAACTTTAAAACCCTGTCTTTAAGAGATAAATAAAAATAGATGAAAAAAGTAATAACCGGTATAAAAATAAGAGTAGTTACAATATATCTATATTCTATAAATTTCCCTGTAGAATAACTAAAAATCAAAGGCTCAAGAAAATGCCAAGCGATACTAAAAGCCAGAACACTTGCTAATATTAAATATCCTGCAAAATTTTTTACAAATTCATATGCAATATTTTCAATAGCAAACATAATCCCCGTAACAGGAGAGACAAAAATAGCGGCAATACCACTGCTTGCCCCAATACTCAAAGCAACCCTTAAAAGTTCTTTTGAAAGATTTAAAAATTTATGAAACTTCTGTGCAATCATAGCCCCAATTGCAGCAGAAGGACCTTCATTCCCAACAGCAAATCCGCTTGCAAGGGATAAAGAAGAAGCAAAAATTTTTAAAAACAAATCTTTTATACCAAAAGAAAGCCTGTTTTGCTCAATCGCTTCTGCAATTTCTCTAACTCCATACTCTTTTACAGCTTCATCCTTTTGAATTAAATAATTAACTATAAAAATAGAAACCATAGGCACCAAATAGACATACCAAACAGGGAGTTCGGGAATTGTCTCAAAAGGGTCACCAAAATAAAGAATAAAAGAGAAAAAATGAGTTAAAAGACCATAAAGAGTAATAAAAATCCCGGTTACAACTCCGACAATTGCGGAAAAGACTATAATTCTCCCCATATTAAACCCTTAATTCAAATTAAACCAAAAAGCTTTTATACCGCTGCCGATTAAAAATAAAAACGCAATTAAAGAGATGGTATCAAAAAGTAAAAGCTTAAACATAGCTATCTTTTTTAAAAGTATACCATCTCCTAAAAATTATAATACTAAACTTGGCAGCCCAAATACTGCCCCTATACCTCCATAAAGCTTTAATTTATTAAAATAACTTCCGGCAAACGAATAAAACATCTCTTCTATCTCTTTTGGATGCATCTGGTTGATTTCTCTTTTTATTACCTCTTTAATATCAATAGCTTTTATAACTAAATCCAAATTATCTTTAAGAGTTAAAAACAACGCTTCTATCAATTCATCTGTAATTTCTTCTTTTAATCTATCATCAAGCAAAAGATTTAAGTTTTTAAAAAATTCTTCAACAAAAGGTAAAATAACTTTTTGGAATTTTTCATATTTTAATTCAACCAAAAACTCTTCTAAATCTCTTTTTAAGATATCCTTATCAAAAAAATCCCTTGAAAAAAGTTCAAACAATACATCCTCTAAAAATATTAAAAGTTCTTTTTGAAATTTTTCATTTTCTAGAATATTTTTAACAATTTTACTCACATCTTCTTTCTTTAGTTCCAATAAGTCTAAAAGAGACTTATCTTTTAGAATCTCTTCTAAAACGTTTTGCAAGAATAGATTTACTGTTTCTATAAGCTCTTTTTCTTTTGTTTGTATATTCTTAACAACTATATCTAAAATATCTCTAATATTACCCTCAAATATATTCACTAAATCCCTAACACTTCTTATATTAAGAAGCCTTAAAATATCTATAACCTTCATCATAAAAATTACACTTATAAAAGATATTATAAAACTCTCAACTCCCCTTTTAAAACCTTCACTTTCATACATTTTATAAAAAATCTCTTTAAGCTTTTCTTTATTTAAAATATCTTCATCAATTCCCATATCATAAAGATTATAATCTAAAACTTTAGATAAAATCCTTAAAAGCTCCATCTTTTTTTCGTTTAAAAACTCAGGCAACGTATAATCAAACACCTCATCTACAATATCTTCCACTTTCCCTTTAAGTGCCCATCCGGTACCAAAAGGGAGAGCATCAATTAATTTTTCTTTTATATCGTATCTTTTATCGTCAGCAGCTTCTATCATTACCTCAACTAAATTATCCACATTTTCATAAAGTGCTCTTTCTAAGAATCCGTCAAAAACATATCTTAATTTTTTATTAGGAGTTAAACTCTCCTGCTGGATTTTATCCACTATTAAATCTATTAAATTTTTGTCTTTTATCGTCTCAAAAATCTTATCTTTAGTAGAAGAAATTATCTTTTTTTTCATCTCATAAGTTATAAAATCCTGCAAACTCTTAGTATTTACAAACTCATTAAACTCTTTTTCATACTCTAACAATTTTCTTTTTACCTTATCAAATTCAAGAGCTTCTATTATCTTATCTACCAAAACATAGCTATTTTTAGATATAAACTCTAAAATAAAGGGAATAAATTCACTTAAATTTGTCTCTTGAAGCTTTTTTATTACAAAATTACTAAAATCTTTACTTTTAATCTCTTCTAATAAAAATTTAGCAATATCAGATGAATAATCTTGTAAAAGATACCTATTTTCATAAAAATAATCAGCTAAATAAGTAGCTACTTTTTCTTTGTTTTCAATTAAATATTCAGTCAAAAACTCATAAACCTTAGGAGCTATATTTTCTAATAATTTATCAAAAACAAAATAATTATCTTTAGATATCATACCTTTTAAAGCCTCTTTTAAAACTTTTTCATTCTTTTGAAAAATACTAACCAAAGCTTCATCATTTAAAATATCATCTCTTACAAAATTTGAAATATTTTGTGCAAATTTTGGCTTTTGTTTTGCAACAACTCCCGGAGAGAAATAAGGTAAATAAGATTTTTTCTCATAAGGTCTAAAAAGCATAGTAATTGCCAGATGATTGGTAAAAATCCCGGTAACTCCATAGATTAAAGGTGTTGCATAAGTTAAAAGAGGATTTGAAAAAGAAAAAGTAGCTGCATAATACCCAGCCCCTGCTACACTTCCTAAAATAGCCCCTAAGGTATTAATAGGTTTTAGCTCTTTGCCCATAAAATTTTCTACCATATCTCTAATTTCTGCAGGAGAAAACTTCATAAGTTCATTACTAACAGCTTTTGAGACTTTACCTTCAAGCATATTTTTTAAATTGCTCTCAACAGCTCCTAAAGTAAAAGATTCTAAATTTTTATAAGTTTTTTCGTTTTGAAATTTTGAATAAATATTATTAAAAGTTATATAATCAGTTTTATCAAAAAACGAATAATCTATTTTAAAATCGATATCTTCTAAAGAAAATTTAACCTTTTCATAATCAAAATCTAATTTTAAACCAAAATCAAATCCATCACTTAAATCCCTAACTCTTTTTTCTCTTAAATCTTCTATTAATTCATTTAAGCTTTTTATAAGACTATTTTTAAATCTATCGGAATAAACAAAATTTTTTACATACTCAACAAAAGGAAAATCTTTTAAAACAGATAAATCCACATCAACAACATCTCCGACTCTTTTATTCAAAAGCTCATCTAAAAACTCTAAATTTTTATCTTTAAGATTATTTAAGTTCTTTTTAATTAAAGCTATTAAAATACTCTCTTTTAAAATCCCTTTTTCCTCTAAAATCTCAATAATTTCTCCAATTGTATGATTTTTTAACATTTTATGAAACTTATCTGCTAAATACGCTCCGGCTTCATCTCCATAATCTCTTATAGCTCTTTTTATCTCTTCAACAACCCCATACCTGCTAACCAAATCTTCCATAAAAATATCTTTTAGTTTTTTTAATATCTTTCCACTTATAGACCTATCAAGAACCCTATTAATAGCGCTATCTATTCTTCTTTCGATATCTCTTTGGTTTTTATCAACAAACCTTATAATATCATCTAAAATATAAGGCAAAGTATTTTTAATGAAATAATCAACTTTTGCAGCCGTTTTTTCGTTTATTACATCATAAACTCTAACATCAACTCTTTTTAAAGAAGAGATAATATTTTGAATTAATACTTTTAAAAGCTCTTCTCCCTTTTTAGTATTAACAAAAGCTATAAGCCTTTTTATTATCTCTTTTGATAAATTATCCGTATCGTTTATAAAATCGCTAAAATACATATTAGCAATAGATTTTTCGGCACTTTTTATAATTTCATCAATATCTATAATATTTAAAATTTCATTTAAAAACTCTTCAATATCTCCATCAAAATCCCTAAAATCAATTTCTCTTAAAAGAAAGGTTAAATTTTTTTTGATATTTGAAAAGATTTTATTTGAAAGAATTTCATCAAGCTTTTTATCTTCAAGTGCAAAATAAAGAGTATCCCCAAAGTTTTTATTCTCAAGCACCTCATTTACATTATCTTGAATATAATAAAATTGCTCTTTAGAAAGAAGCTTTTTTGTATCTACATTTTTTAAAAATTCTTTTTTAAACTCATTTTCTTTTTCTTCCAAATAAGAAATTATATTTTGTTTACTCTCTTTAAATCCGTTAATTTCACATAAAGCCTTCTCTCCATTAACATAAGGCAATCTATTTTCAAACAAGTCCCTAACAAGTGCATCAAGCATCTTTTTAAATTCATCCGATTTTATCTCAGATAACAAAGTATCGTGATTTATTAAATCTCTTTCTATAAGTTCTGAAATATTTTTTATAAAACTCTCATACTCTTTTTCTATAACTCCACCAAAACCAAAATAACTTCTAAACAACATTTTTATAGCCATATTATTTGTAATATACCCGGTAACTCCACCTAAAATAGTATTACTAATAACCCCTTCTATCATCCTATCTCCTTGATTTTGTTGATAATATTTTTTAAAAATCATTTGTTAAACTACTTGTAGTAAAAACCAAGCTACAAACAAAAAATTAAGGCTAGAGCGGTCCGATGATGGCACCAACGAAGCTGATAGGGTTAGTACAGATACCTGTGAAGGTAGCTCTAGCGAGGTTTATTATATAACAGACTAATCATCTGCTTGTAAAGTAGAAAGCTCCCCTTTTCAAAGCGGGACAATTCACCTTTTTTTTATCAAAAACCTAACATTCAAAAGCAAATTAGCATATTCTGAATTTTCAAATTTTAAATTTTATAATTAAAAATAGTTAATTTTACCAAATCTATATTTATCATTTTAACCACAATAAAGTGTCAAACACCATATTAATAAATAATTAAATGGCGGAGAGGGCGGGATTCGAACCCGCGGTACCCGAAGTGGGTACAACGCCTTAGCAGGGCGCCGGTTTCAGCCACTCACCCACCTCTCC
>JAMOSM010000112.1 GCA_027063075.1 Nautiliaceae bacterium
AAATAAACGAAAACCATATTAAATATAAAGAGCAGGTATATCCTCTCGATGATATTTTTAATATCTTCCAACATCCCATATTCAAATCAAAAGTAACAATCTATTACATAAGAAGAAAAGACAACTTTTTAACCTTTGCAAAATTCTCCCTCAGAAACGAAGCCGAAGCCTACTATCTTGTCCGCAAAGTCGAAGAATACAAAATGAAAAAACAATTTTTAAAGGATGTTAAATGACACTTAAACACTTAGTTTTTCATTATATTGATACAAAACAGCATCAAAAAGAAGTTAATGTTATCCATAATGAAAAAGTTTATACTGATACCGATACATTAGCTTCAAAATTTGCAACAGAACTAACGGAAAATTTTCATAAACGCTCCTCAATTCAAAGGGCAAGATTTGATAATTCTACACAAACACAGCCTCATTTTGAACAATTGTTGGTAAAATATCTTGATGATGAAATAGAATTTTTAGACTTCTCAAAAGATGCCTTAATTCATTTACAAAAAGAAATGCAAGACTCTCCTCTTTCAGTTGGAGGAATAATAGTCTTTGGAGATATTGTCACTAATAATAACACTCGCTATATTTTTACAGCAATTCTTAATAAATCCGAAAAATTTGCTTTTGATGAAGAAAATTTTGATTTAAAAGAAGTTGAAATTTTAGAAAATGAAAAATTAGCAGTAGCTTCTTTTATTAACATAAACCAATATCAAAATGATTCTCAAAAACATTACATTTCATTTATAAGAGGACTAAGAGAAGTGGCAAACTATTTTATTAAATTTCTTGGTGTTGGAGAAGATAAAATTACAGCTAAACAACAAACAAATGAGTTGGTAAAAGCTATAAAAAATTATATAAAAATACTTAATGTTGATGAAGATGAAAAAAATAATATTCTAAATAGAGTATATGATACTCTTTTTAGATTTGCAGAAGATAAAAAAGAAGTTTCCATTGATTTTATATCAGAATTAATTGATGATACCAATAAAGAAGGATTTAAACAATATATTCTCTCTCCTGATTCCGAATATATTATAAATTCAACTATAGAACTTTTAGATAAGGACAAACTAAAAAGACTTAAAAATTTTAAATTCAAAACAAAAGGCTTAATACTCTCTTTTGATAAAGACAAATTTCAATTCAGAGTAGAAAATGATAAAATTATATTTGACAATCCACCACCAGAATTAATTGAAGAACTGAAAGAAGAATTGGGAGATGAATAAAGACACTTTTTTGGAATTGATAAATAACTCAGTTGTTAAAAGTTATCCAGAAAAAATTTTTGGAACAGAAAAGAAATATAAAAATATTATTCAAGACATTATAGAAAAAGCACTAAATGATGGTGAAGACGCTATTTTTGATGATATGTACGGCGATAACGGTATTAAAGAAGAAAATAATAAAATATACTTTAAACTTAGCCCTTCTAAAATAAAAGAGAAATATGGACTGCTATTTTTTGGAGAAGAAAAAGAATTTTTAAAAAAAGTAGGAATTAAACCACTAAATAATCAAATATTTATTTTTGATAAAAAAGAGGAATTAAACGAATATCTTATATGTTATGACTTCTTTGTAAAGCTAAAAACATTTTTATTGGATTTAGGTATTTCTACCGATAAAATTAACAATGAAATCATTTTATATTATAAAGAACCTATTCATATTAAAGAAAGTGTTACACAATTAAATTGTGATAAGATAAAAGAAAAACAACAGCTTTTTGAAAAATTACAAAAAGATATTCAATCAGACCCGCAAACAAAAAGTGAATTTTTAAAAAAATCAATTTATGATATTTTTAAAGACAAAATCAAAAATCAAACCTTAAAGATTAATGATATTGTAGAAAAATTTAATGAAATATATAGTGAATATGAAATTATAAAAAGGGCATACATAGATTCTCTTGATACGGATAAAATCAAAGATGATTTTAAAAATAAATACCAAGAAACTCTAAATTTTATTAACAATATTATTTCCAATCTTTACACAAAGACGCTCTTTATTCCTTTGGCTTTAATTTTTGGTATTTCTCAAAAGCTTACATCACAAAATCTTACAAATCAAATTTTTATTTATATCTCGTTAATAGGATTTTTGATATTTCTCTCATATTTAATTTGGGGAAATTTTCATTTATTAAAAAATATTAAAATCCAAATTAAAGAACTTCAAGATGATTTACAGTATTATGATAAATTTAAAATAAAATTTGATTCGCTTTTAAAATTATACAAAGGTGTAAGAAACAGAATAGTAATCATACTTGTTTTTATTTTTCTATCTTTTTTATGTTTAACTTATATTTACTACCCGGTATTATTAAAAGTAATACAAAAGATATTCGAATAATGCTCAATCGCTTTTTGGGTTTTCTATTCACTTTTGTTCCCCAATAGTTCCTTAGTCTTTTCCCAAAAATTTCGTTTCAAAAATTTAACTTTTCCCCGTAAAATCGCTATTTTCAACTTGTTCCTCAATCAGTTCCCCAATAGTTCCTCAATCATTATATAAACTCACTCAACTTTAAAAATTAAAAGCCCGATATTTAGGGCATTTAAACGATTTTAAAAATTTTTTTACGATTTTTTAAGATTTTAACCGCCTTTAAACGCTATTTAAAAAGAATTTAAAGTGTAAAAACTCCCATAATACCGAACATTCTAAATGTAAAAAAATGTAAAGCAGGATGTCAAAAAGTGTAAAACGCAGCGTCAAAAAAAGTAAAAATTCAAATCAACTTCAAAATTTCCCTACAATCCCACTAAAACCCCCACCAAATCGCCACTTTTCGCATTCAAATACTAAGCTACACATTTGACATTTTGAACTTTATTTTACATATTTAGTAAGAAGCGGTCTTGAAAAAGCAACAATTACAGACCCTTTAACAAAACTCTATAACAGATTATATTTTGAAAATCAACTAAACTATCTAATAGAAAAATACAAAAGAGACAATACTCCTTTTTCTGCCTTTTTATTCGACATTGATTATTTTAAAAAAATAAACGATACATACGGACATCAAAAAGGTGATGAAGTTTTAGAAAAATTGGCATCAGTTGTAAAGTCTCAAATAAGAAGCACAGATTTAGCCTTTAGATACGGAGGTGAAGAATTTATTATTCTTTTTCCAGACACGAATTTAAATCAAGCCCAGAAAATTGCAAAAAGAATTGAAAATATTATCAAAAAAGAAATAAGACTCAATAATACCTCAGTAACAATAAGCGGAGGCATAGGAGAATATAACATATATCTTACAAAAAATGAATTTTTAAGAAAAATTGACCAAGCCCTTTATAAAGCAAAAAAAGAGGGAAGAGACAGAATAGTTACTATTTAGATTTTTTCATTTCCAAAAAAACATAAATACTTGCAATAACAATAACACCTCCAAGCAGTATCAAACTACCATAAACAACCTCTTTATGAGCCCTGTCCCCTGCTCCAAAAAGATATCCTATCATTATTAAAAAACCGGTCCATATCAGGTTTGCACTAAATGTCAGTGGAATAAACCAGCGAAGAGGCATATGAGAAAGTCCTGCGGGAATTGATATATACTGCCCAAGACCAGGAGTTAAAGGAGCTAAAAATGCGGAAATTTTTCCGTGTTCTTTCCAAAATTTCGTAACTTTTTTAATAACAGGCTTATCTTTTAAAAATTTATTGACTATAAATTTAGCTAAAAAATAATTAATCAAAGCTCCGCTTAAACTCCCAAGCGCCGCACAAATCCATACAAGATACAAATTCATCTCCCCTTTTGCAGCAAGATAACCAGCAGGCAATAACACAAGTTCACTCGGAACCGGAATAAAAGTTCCCACCAGCACCATATAAAAATAAATGCCGACATATCCAAGAGTATGGGCAAAATTTACCAAAAAACTTACTATCTCACCAAACATATTTCACCTTATAAATCAAACTCAGCAATTACAGGAACATGGTCTGAAGGAGTCGGTTTTCTTTTTCTTCTAATTGAAGTTAATATTTCAATGTTTTTAAATTTTTCAAAAAGAGGCTTTGTAACTAAAATATAATCAAGTCTGAGCCCTTCGTTTTTATATACAGCCCCGCCTCTATAATCATAAAAAGTAAAAATTTTCTCTTTAGGATAAACTTCCCTTATAACATCAATAAACCCAATATCCAAAAACTTTGAGAGAATCGCCCTCTCTTCAGGAAGATGAGTCACTTCACCCTCCCATATAACCTCATCCCATACATCAAGGGAAGTGTGGGAAATATTAAAATCTCCGCATATTAACACTTTATCTTTGCTGAAATCAAATCTTCTTAGCCATTCAAAAAGTTTGTCATAAAAATACATTTTATACTCAAACCTCTCCCCGTAATTATCTCCAAGAGGGGCATAAATATTAATAATATGAATTTCATTAATTAACGTATATAAAAATCTAGGCTCTTTTAACTCCCCTTCAAAACCCTTTTGATACTTTTCAATGGGATACCTGCTGCAAGTAGCTACTCCGTGAAGTTTTTTCTGCCCGTGAATTATACACTCAAAATCTCCATCAATTAAAGGAAATTTTTCATTTTCAACTTTAATTTCCTGCATACACAAAATATCAATTCTATATTCACTAATTAAATTTTGCACAATTTCAAGACGGGAGCGGATTGAATTTACATTAAAAGTACAAACCCTCATAATCCCATTTTCCCAGGATTAAGAATTCTGTTTGGGTCAAAAGCTTCTTTTATTCTTTTAAACAGGTTAAGTTCTGCCTCACTAAAAGCAATCTTCATAAAAGGTGCTTTACTAAGCCCTATTCCATGCTCTCCGCTTAATGTCCCCCCCATATCAACAACCGCTTTAAATATCTCCTCAACAGCCCTGTAACCTTTCTCAACTTCTTCTTTGTTGTTTCCATTAACCATTACATTTACGTGTATATTCCCATCTCCCGCGTGTCCAAAGCAAGGTACCACAAGACCGTATTTTTTACCAATTTCTGTAATTACTTTAAGAGCTTCAGGAAGTTTACTTCTTGGGACCGAAATATCTTCGTTTATTTTTTTGCTTCCGTAAATTGTTATTGATTGACTTGCATTTCTTCTTGCAAACCAAATCTCATTTGCTTCTTTTTCATCTTTTGCTATTCTAAACTCTTTACACCCATTCTCTTCAAAACTTTTTTCTAAAATTCCAAGCTGATAATTTATCTCTTCTTCCACATTTCCATCAACATCCCCTATTAAAAGCGCACCCGCCCATTCAGGTAAATTTACCCCGAGTTTCTCTCTTAAGGCTTTTACTACTAATGAATCCATAAACTCCATCGCAACAGGCATTGCCCCGCCTGCAAGTGATTTATAAACTGCATTCATTGCATCTTCAACTCGTTTAAAAATACCCATATAAGTTTTTTTTAGTTTTGGTTTTGGAAGAAGTTTTAGAGTAATTTCTGTAATTACCGCTAATGTCCCTTCACTTGCTATTAAAATCCCAGCAACATTATATCCGGCTACATCTTTTATAGTTCTTTTCCCGGCTCTTATTATATCCCCGTTTGGAAGAACCGCCTTTAAGCTCATTACATAATCTTTTGTAATTCCATATTTCGCGGCTCTCATACCTCCTGCATTTTCACTAACATTTCCCCCGATTGTCGAATAATCCATACTTGCAGGGTCAGGTGGATAAAAAAGACCTCTTTTTTCAACTTCTTTTTGCAAATGGGCGTTAATAACTCCCGGTTGAACAACTGCAACCATATCCTTTTCATCAATTTCAAGAATTTTATTCATATACTTTTCAACTGCTAAAACTATTCCCCCATTTACCGGTAAAGCACCGCCTGTAAAACCGCTTCCGGCACCTCTTGGAATAACTGCTATTTTATTATCATTACAATACTTTAGAATTTTACTAACTTCTTCTTCATTTTCAGGAAACACAACCGCATCAGGATAATAGTGCTCTTTTGTGGCATCATACGAATAAGCCCTAAGATGAATTTTATCTGTTTTAATATCCTCTTTACCTACTATACTTTTTAAAGCTTCAATATGTTTTGTGTCTATCATTTCAATCCTTTTAAAAGGTTTATGTAATTTTTAGGTTTTATATCAAAGTTATTAAAATAAGTAAAGAAAGCTTTTTGATATTTTGCAACAACGTTTAGATTTTTCTCATCTATTACATAAAGTGTCTTAGCATCAACCTCATAGAGTTTATTTTCTATAGTAAAAATATATCTACCTATATTAAGTTTTTTCGCAAAATTAATAAAATCCTTTTTTGTAATCTTGTCATCTAAAAAGGCGGCAAACACATCAGGAGATATAATTACACTTGATTTATACATATTTTTGATTTTTAAATAAACTTCCTGATTTGGAGCAATTATCATAATTCTATTATAATCTTTTGCAAAAACTATTTTGTCATTTTTTTTAGGAAGTATAACAGGAAGTGCAAAAGCATCGTTTTTAAGTTCTGAATAAGGATATAAATAAGCCCTATTTCCATCAGCAACAGCCCTTGCACAGATTATATCCTCATTTAAATATTTACAAATTACAACCCCGCTAACACCCCTTTTTATATTTTTATCAATTAATGCAACGTTCTTATTAACACTTATAATTTCACTTTCTATTTTGGCAAACGAAAACACAGCCAAAAATAATACAAAAATTATCCTCATTTAATCGCCTTTTTTGCTAAAATTATAACAAATCTTAATTCACAATAATATGATACTTTGAAACAGAAAAGAAAAACTGTAGATATAACTTGTTAGAAAAAAACTTAACTAACAATCTCTCTTATTCTCTCTTCTCTTTCCACTAAAAGCTCTTCAATTGTTTTTGGCATTGAAAGATAATATCCCTGCATTAAATCAATACCTGTATCTTTTAAAAACTCAAACGTTTCTTTATCTTCTACAAATTCTGCAACTAAATGCAAACCAAATTCTCTTCTAAAACCGGCTATAATTTTTACAGCTTTTTTTAAATACTCATCATTCATTACGTTTTTTATTAAAGTTCCATCTATTTTTAATACCCTTATCATATTTTTTTTAAGTAGGTTAATTACTAACAAAATAGAAGAATACCCGCTTCCAAAATCATCTACGGCAAAATAAGTTTTATTTTTTTTATGAATCAATTCTATTAGCTGCAAACTTTCAACAAATTTCTGCTCTGTAAGCTCTAAAACAATATCAATCTCCATTTTTTGTATAACTTCATTTAATTTTTTAATATACTTTTTGTTTTTTAATGCCTCAAAAGAGATATTTAAAAAAACCCTGTTGCAGACCTGTTTTATTAAATGCTCTTTTTGTAAAATGCTTTCTAAAACCAATAAATCAAATTCAGCAATTTTTCCTAAAGAATACACATAATCTATAAACATACCTGCAGGAATAAGCCTATTTTCTTCTTTTAGTCTCCCAAGTGCCTCAATAGAAAAAATATTTCCATTACTGTCAAAAATAGGCTGAAAAACTACATCCACATCTTTATTTTTAAGTTTTTCTTTTACAAAATTAATATCAAACTGTTCTTTAATCCATTCATTTAAATGATTGTTTTTGTTATTGACAATAATGTTTTTATTTTCTTTTTTTGCAATCTTTTTAAGAAAATTTAAATAATTGATTAAGTCTTTTATCTGAAGTTGAGTATATTTATCAAGCTTAATTCCTAAAATATAAGCATCAAAAGAAATTATTTCTTTATTTATTTTTATCTCTTCTTTAATTATTTCATAAATTTTTTTTATCTCTTTTTCAAATTCTTCTTCGTTCATATCTGAAGCAATAATATAAAAATCGTTACTTTCTCCTTTAACTATTAAAAAATTCTTTTTGTTTTTATAAATTTTATGTATTTTATGATACAAAATATTTTTTGCCTCTGTTATCAAATTTTCATTAAAAAGCGAATTTAATTTTTTTAAATTTTTTAAATCAACAACCCCTATATAAAGCTTTTTACTTTTTACCAAAATTTCTATAAGTCCAAAAAAACTCCTCTCTACATTTGCAAATGTAGAAATGTATAGTTCATTTAACGTATTGTAAAATTTTAAAGTTTGTTCTTTTAAGTCTTTAAAAACAAAATATGCTTCCGAATAAAAACCTTTTTTATAAAAAATATAAAAAGAATTTGCTAAAGAATGAATCAGATTATGCAAATCATAAATATAAACACACAAATTAACATCAAGACATATCATAAGAGATTCAAGATATGAAAGATACTCATTAAACTTACAATGTTTTGCATCTATTAAAGGAAAAGAGTCTAAATTATCATTTTTAACAGCATTTACAATATCTTCAACCCATTGTTGATGAGCTTTAAAAAGTAAAAAATCGTGTTTTCGTTTTTGAGCTAAAAGTTTTTTAAAAAATACAATTTCTTTTTTCATATAAATTTTAGCTGTTAAATTAAGCAATTTATCAAGTTTTTGCTGAATCTTATTATCTTTTATTGAACTTTTTACAAGACCAAAAGAACGATAAATCATAGAGTAGGGAAGATTTATTTTTTTATAAAACTCAAAACAAACTTTCTCATCTATTTTGTCAGTAGATAAAAACCTCTCTATAATAAAAGAAATTTCTTTGAGGTCAATATCTTTAAAAGACTCTTTTAAAATGTCATCTTCTGATAATTGATTTAAGAAATTTAATATTTTCATAAAAATTACCCTACCTTTACTAAAATTAATCATATAAATAATCGGCAGTTTTATAAAATATTAAAAGAAAAAGAGACTAAAGTTGTTCGATTTTTATCTTATCAGTATTGAAATGTTTTTTCATCTCTTCTTCTATTGCATAAAGAGTCACAGCCCCGCTCGCACACGTAGCACAGGCTCCAAGATATTTTACATATACTTTGGTAATACCGTCT
>JAMOSM010000113.1 GCA_027063075.1 Nautiliaceae bacterium
AAATACTTGAGCCTGAGAAATATCTTTATGTAGTCATTTTAGGGCTTGGAGCTACAAAAATAGGACTTATTGTTGATAGGTTTATAGGTCAAGAAGAGATTGTTATTAAATCTCTTGGAGAATTTTTAAAAGGACTTCCGGGTATTGCCGGGGCTACAATAAGAGGTGATGGAAGGGTTACTTTAATTGTAGATGTGGCGAGTTTAATGAAGCTTGCAAAAGAGACGCATAATAAAAAACTTGTGACAGATTCATTAAAAGAGGCTAAAAAGAAAAAAGAAAAACCGGAAGACTATGTTGTAATGATTGTGGATGATTCGGCAATGGACAGAAAGATAATGAAAGATGCCTTAAGCGAACTTGGGGTACAGATTATAGAAGCAAAAGACGGGCTTGAAGCCTTAAATATTTTAAAACATAAAAACGATATCGATGCAATGCTTATTGATATTGAAATGCCAAGAATGGACGGATATACCCTGGCTCAGGAGATTAGAAAATACAATAAATACAGAAAACTTCCTTTAATAGCGGTGACAAGCAGGGCTACTAAGTCTGACAGGGTAAGAGGAGTTGAGGTTGGTATGAATGAATATATTACAAAACCTTATACAAAAGAGTATTTGCAAAATGTGGTTAGAAGAAATTTGAAATTACAAGGATAAAAAATGGGTCTTAGGGATATTGTAAAAAAACAGCAACGTTCTTTAATGGAACCTGAGAAGAAAAAAACGGAAGAAATTGTTCAGTTAGTCGGTTTTTTAGTAGGGGAAGAGGAGTTTGCAGTTCCTATTCTTTCTATTCAGGAGATTATAAAACCTATTGAATGGACTAGGGTTCCTTTTGTGCCTGATTATGTGCTTGGGGTTTTTAACTTAAGAGGAAATGTGTTGCCTCTTATTGATTTAAGAAAAAAGTTTGGGGTTTTAAATGATGAAATTGATGAAAATAGCCGTTTTATTGTTATGAAGATAAAAGGTGAGGATGTTGCTTGTGTAATTGACAAATTAACTTCAGCTATAAGAATCCCTAAAAAAGATATTCTCCCACCTCCTGATACATATTTGAATGAAGATGATATTATTGAAGGAGTAGGAAGACTTGATGACGGGAGAATAATTACTATTTTAAAGGTTGATAATCTCTTAAAAAAAGAAGAGATAGTGCCAAACAGGGATTAGTCATTTTTTAGATATACCATATCATTAAGAAGTAAAAACAGCTCTCCTAAAATCTCTTTTTGTTTTTCTTCATCTTTAATTGAATTTTCTATATTTGTTTTTAAAAGTCTTTCAACTTCGTCTATATCATAATCAAGGTCTATTAAAATCTCTCTTATTTTTTGAGTTGGTTCGAGAAATTCTATTTCATAATTACCCTCAGCGTCAAAATTTACAATAGCTTCATTTGTGTAGCTAAACAGATTATGTTTCATTCCGAGAATTTCCTGATAAGCTCCTACTAAGAAAAATCCAAGATAATAATCTTCTTTTTCTAAATCCACATCGTGAAGATAAAGAGGATATTCTTTGCTAAAAGGAATTTCTCCATCACTATCACAGGTAATATCCCAGATGGTAGCGCTTCTGTTTGGTGCTATATTTAGTTTTGTAAGCGGCATTATAGGAAATCTCTGTCCAAGCCCCCAAAAATCAGGAAGGCTTTGAAAGATTGAAAAGTTTGCAAGATATTTTTCCTGTATTTTTTCGTTTATTGCTTTTAAGTCTTTATTTTTGAAACCTTTTAAAGTTGCGTAGGTTATTGCTTTTTTTATAATAAGATTTACTAAAATTTCGCTGTTGCTTCTATCGATAAGGTCAATATATCCTAAATCAAAAAGGGTTAAAAGACTTTCAAAATGGTCAAGTGCATCGTGAAAATATTCAATATAGTTATTTTCGTTTATACTTTTATAAAGGTCGTATAGCTCTTCTACAAGGTCTGGATTTTTTTCTTTTAGTTTTAGACCTTTTTCTGTGTATTCCTGAGAAAAAAGCTCAATTACCGGAGCTATTAAAACTGTTGAAGGTGAGGCTATAAAGCGTCCGCTCTCAGTAAAAATATCCGGCATTGGAACATTTTTTTTATTTGATATATCTTTTAATAAATACACAACATCGTTGCTAAATTCTTCAATGGAATAGTTTTTGTCCCTGTGGTTTTCCCATTGAGAGTATTCAATTGCAAGTCCTCCTCCTATATTGATAGCGCTTAAATTTTTTGCCCCCATTTTTCTGAGGTCTGCGTAAATATTTCCGGCTTCTCTTATTGCTTTTTTTAAAGGAGAAATATCGTTTATCTGGCTTCCTATATGAAAATGAATCATTTTAAGTTTATTTAACATCTCTTCTTTTTTAAGCTTATCAACAGCTTCTATTATTTCTGTGGAACTTAGCCCGAATTTACTCTCAATTCCTCCCGATTTTGCCCATATTCCAACCCCACTTGTATGAAGGCGAATTCTAATTCCTATATTTACCGGCATTTTGTCATATTCACGGCTTACTTCAATAATTGATTTAAGCTCGTTTAATCCCTCAATTGTAATGGTGACGTCATATCCCATAAATCCTGCTATAAAAGCTAAACGAATCATATCTTTGTCTTTAAAACCGTTGATTGTAATAGGGGCTTCTTTATTATTGTATGCCATAGCGAGTATCAGTTCGGCTTTGCTTCCCGCTTCAAGTCCGTAGTTGTATTTTTTTGCGATTTTGATTAAAGGTTTTACAAATGTTGGAAACTGATTTACTTTTAGAGGAAATACCGCTTTAAATTTACCCTTGTATTCAAACTCTTTTATTGCTTTTTTAAATGAAGTGTAAAGAGAATTTATCTGTTTTCTTATAAGATGGGGAAATCTAAGAAGAATTGGTCCTTGAAAGCCTTTTTCTTCTATCTCTTTTACAATATCAATAAGTGCTGGCTGGTTGCCGTAGTTTATTTTAAGTTTTCCGTTTTCTATAAAAAAGTTGTTAGCTCCCCAGATATCAATTCCGTATTTCATATTTTGCCTTTATAGCTCTTTTTCAAAAAACTTTCCTGTTTTTAGTTCATCTTCTCCTACGATTAGCGCTTTTTTAAAGTTTCCTTTATCTGCGGCTTTTAAATGGGCTTTTAGACTTTTTGGTTTTACTTCTACAAAAACTTTTGTATCTTTTCTTAACTCTTTTGCTTTTTTTTGAATAAACGGAATTGCCTCTTTAATCATAGCACCCATATAAATTCCATCTCTTTTATCTTTTATATCTACTAAATCCATAATTCTTTCAATTCCAATGGCAAAACCAACAGCAGGTGTCGGTTTTCCTCCAAGGAATTCCACAAGTCTGTCATATCTTCCACCCCCTGCAATTGCGCTTTGGGCTCCAATCTCATCTGATATAAACTCAAAAGTTGTTTTTGTATAGTAATCAAGCCCTCTTACTAAGTGTTTATCTACTTCATATTTTATTCCTAAATTATCAAGTCCTTTTTTTAACTCTTCAAAATCATTCTTACAACTTTCGCATAAGTTATCTGTAATTTTTGGAGCATCTTTTAAAATGCTTTGACAGTTTTGATTTTTACAATCAAGTGTTCTAATCGGATTTTGATTAATTCTTCTTTGGCAGTCTTCGCATAGGTTTTCTTTGTTTTCGTTTAAAAACTTAGTTAATTTTTCTCTGTAACTTGGCATACACTCACTACATCCAAGAGAGTTGATTTTTAAAGTGTATGTTATTCCGAGTCTATCAAAAATATCAGCTGCCAAGGCTATTACATTAATATCTTCATATACGCTTGCCTCTCCAAAACTCTCAATTCCAAACTGATGAAATTCTCTTAGCCTTCCTTTTTGAGGTCTTTCATACCTAAACATAGGACCGAAATACCAAAATCTTTTAGGTACTCCCTGACGGTCAAATTTATGTTCTATAAAACTTCTAACAACCCCTGCAGTCCCTTCAGGGCGAAGACATACGTCATTTCCCCCTTTGTCTATAAACTGATACATCTCTTTATTTACAATATCACTTGATTCGCCCACACTTCTTTTAAATAAAGAAGTTTCTTCAAGTATAGGAGTTTCTATATATGAATATCCGTAACTCTGAGCAACTTCTCTTGCAGTATCAAAAATTTTTAAAAATCTTTTGTCTTCAATTATATCTTTCATACCTCTCAATGCTTTTATCATATAAAGCCTTTTTATTGAAATTTTATCTAAAATCTGACATTAAACGAGGATGTTAAAAATAATTTGGGAGTAAAATTAAACTCTTTTGAGACCAGCAGATATGGTGTGAACTCCAAAAATATATATCTTCTATCAAATAGAATATGTCTGTATGTAAAAAAAAGTTTGTGCCAGTACATAAAAGGATCTTTTTTTCTCTCTCCTCCTGTTTCAAATCCGTAAATTTTTATGAACTTATAATAATCTGTATAATAATATAGTCCAAATACGTAAAACATATTTGTTTTATCTGTAGAAAGGTATGTTTTTCTGATTTTAAAAGTAAGATTATTTACAGAAATAAATCTGTTAAAAGTCAAAGTTGTTATCTCTTTATATTCGGTATGGGACGTATAATAATATATCGATTCGTTGAATTTTATGTTTTTTGAAAGGGTATCAAGTATAGCGGTTAATGAGCCTTTTAAGGTTAAGCAGGGCAGTTTTTTATATATTTGTAAAATAGGAAGTAGTTTTATCTTTAAAGTTTTTGTTTTTTTTATGGTGGATTTGGAGTATTTTCCTTCAATTGAAGGAAAAAAGAGTTTTAAATTTAATCTTGAAAAAGTTTTTTTGTTGTGAGTATCGTATCCTACGGAAAAATTAAGCATATTTTCTTTTGGTTCCGCTTGTAAATATTCAGGCATAATCGAATTGATTTTGTCTATAAGCCATTTTCTTAGAATTACTTCTGCTTGAATTGTGGCATTTTGAGTTTCTTTTTCTTTCTTTTTCAAAACAACGGTGTTTGAAGCAAACAAAATAGTTGATAAAATTACTAAAATTATTTTTCTCATATGAGAATTATATCAAAAAGGTGTTTGATGAAAATTTTGTTTATAGGAGATATTGTAGGAAGACCGGGTAGAAAAATAATAAAAAAATTTCTGCCAAAACTTAAAAGCGAGTTTGAAATTGACTATGTAATAGCAAACTATGAAAATGCAGCTCACGGCTTTGGTATAACCCCTAAGATTTTTAACGAGCTTAAAAATGCCGGAATTGATATTTTTACAGGTGGAAATCATACATTTGACAGGAAAAAAGATGCGGTTTTACTGCTTAATGAGAATAAAATATTAAGACCTCTTAATTACTTTGAAGCACCGGGAAAATGGTATTATGAAGATGAAAATATTATAGTAATCAGCGCTATGGGGGTTTTTTCTATGCCGTATGGGAAAAATCCTTTTATTGAGCTTAAAAATTTTGTAGAAAATAAAAATAAATTTATCTTTATAGATTTTCATGCTGAAGCCACGGCAGAAAAGAGAGTTCTTTTTCATCTTTTAAAAGGAAAAGCAGGGGCTATAATAGGTACTCATACTCATATAGGAACGGATGATTTAGAGATAAATGAGGGGACTTGTTATTTAACTGATATAGGACTTACAGGATGCGGGGATAACGTTATAGGAATGGATGTTCAAGGACCTCTTGTATCTGAATTGACAGGACTTAAAGAGAGGTTTGATGTGCCTGATAAGTGCAAAAGTATAATGCAGTGTCTTATTATTGAAAGTGATGGAAGATTTAGCAAAAGGGCTTTTAAACTGAAAATTATTGATGAGGAGATTATTAAAACCCAAGAGGTGAGTTATGGAAATTAGCAGTTCTTATGAGCTTTTATTGTGGCTAAGAGAAAAGGGGCTTTTAAGAGATAAGCCAAAGTATTGGTGGCCAAATGCTTTTAGTTTTGAAGTTGTAATCGGGGCTGTTTTAACTCAGAATACTAAATGGGAGAATGTCAAAAAGTCTTTGAAAAATTTAAAGAAAGAAATAATTATTACTCCTGAGAATATTGCTTTTTTAGATTATGGATATTTAGCAGCTTTAATTAAACCGAGCGGTTTTTATAATCAAAAAGCTAAATGTTTAATATTACTTAGCCGTAATATTTTAAACGATTTTGGTGATTTTGAAAATTTTAGGGAAAATGTAAATAGAGAATGGCTTTTAGGACAAAAGGGTGTTGGATTTGAAACGGCAGATAGCATACTTTGCTATGCCTGCGGTAGAGATACAATGGTAGTGGATAGTTATACAAAAAGACTGCTTAAAAAATACGGATATGAATTTGAGAGTTATGATGAAATGAAAGAGTGGTGCGAAAGGGGAATAGAGGAGCATTGGGAAAAGCTTGCTAAATTGTATGAAAATAATTTAAATTTATGTTTTGCAAGATTTCACGGGAAGATAGTTGAGTTTATGAAAGGGAAAAAATGAAATTTTCTAAAATAACTTTAAAAAGTAATGAAATTTTACCTTATCGTTTTTTAGGTTCTGCAATTAGAGGGGCTTTTGGAAGCGGATTAAAAGATGTAGTGTGTATTAATCCAAGTAGGGTTTGTAATGGGTGCTTTGCAGGCAGTGGATGTTTGTTTTATGATTTTTTTGAAAGTCAAAATCCAAAATACAGACTGAACTTGGATATAGGCGGCAGGGTTGAGTTTGATTTAATGTTGTTTGAAGAGAGTGCTTTAAAAGCCCCTTATGTAATAAGTGCTCTTTATAAAGCTTTTAAAGAAAAAGGAATTACTAAAAACAGGCTTAAACCGGATTTTAGGCTCTATTTTAACAATGAACTTATATTTGATGGTGTTTTTAAAAAGTTTGATAATAAAATGCTTGAATTTGATGAAAATGAGGTTGTTTCAAAAGAAAAAGCTAAGCTTATTTTAAAAACACCTTTAAGAATTAAGGAGAATAATCATTTTGTAAGAAATAGTGTAACACTAGAAACAATTTTAAGAAGTATATATCACAGGAAATTAAAACTTTTAAATAATTCTCTGCAAAAACTTCCCTTTGTACCTGAGTATAAAATAAAATATTCTGATTTTTCTTTTATTGATTTTGGAAGATATTCAAACAGACAAAAAACAAAAATGAAACTTGGGGGCGTTATGGGAGAGATTGAATTTGATTATATAGATAAAAACAGTTATAGACTTTTAAAACTTGGAGAAATTATAGGAGTTGGAAAACAGGTGACTTTTGGTCTTGGAAGGATTAAAGTTGAAGACTAAAAGAATCTTAGAACTCTTAGAGGATTTAAAAAATAATAAAGAAATTTGTGTTAAATCCTGGGCTGCAGCTAAGGGAATTAGTGAAAGAAGTGTTCAAAGGTATTTAAAGGAAATAACAGAATTTTATGAAATAGAGCTTTATAAAACAAAACAAGGGTGTTATAAACTGCTTCAGTTTGATGAGATTAAAAGAAAGACTATCGATAAAGATGAGCTTAAAGATTTTGAAAAATTTGCTCATATAGTCGCGGCTATGAGTCCTGAGTTTTTAAAATTTTTAGGGGTTGAGGAAAAAATTTTAAAAAGAATTGTTGATGAAAAGGTTTATTTTGTAAAAGAGTCTCCTGTTGAAGAGTTAAAAAACTCTAAATTTTTAAAACTTTTAAAAAGAGTTATAAAATACCGAAAAGTATTACAGATTAGATACGAAAGCGATAAAGAGTACTTTTTTGAATTTAAACCTTATAAGATTGTATTTAGCGAGGGAAACTGGTATTTAGTGGGAATGAGCAGTGATAATATTAATAACGGTTTTAAGTTTTTAAGGCTTAATTTTATAAAAGATATTAAAGAGCTATCAAGAAGTTTTAAAAAAGATAAAGAGGTAGAAGAATTTGTGTATAACTTTCAGTCTCTTTTTAGCAGATTTAAAGTTAAGCCCTTTGAAGTGATTGTAAGTGTTGATAAGGAAATTGGCAGGTTTTTTAAAGCTAAAAAGTTTCTTAAAACTCAGACAATTTTGAATGAAAATGAAAACGGACTTATAATTAGGTATTATGTAACAAGCGATGAAGAAATTTTAATGCTTGCTAAAAAATGGGCTCCTCATATGAAAATAATTTCTCCTGAGTATCTTCAAGAAACGTTAAAAAATTTTATAAAAAAAATATAAACAGACATTTTTTGTCTTTGCTTTTTGTTATGCTTAGATGTAAATTTTAAAAAAAAATCTAATTTGACACTAATTTTATAAATTTTTTTGTTAATATTATTTTAATAAAGCAAAAGGATAAGTATGAAAAAAATTGCACTCGCAGCTTTTTTGCACGATATCGGAAAATTTGCTCAAAGAGCTGATGTTACTTTAACAAAGGATATTAAACTTTATAATTATACTCACGCAGCTTTCAGTGCAGATATACTTGAAAGATATAAAAATATTTTTGGATTAAATGACGAAGAAATTGATTATGCGGCAATGCATCATAATCTAAAAGAAAATATGGATGACGAATATTGGATAATAGCCGCAGCCGATAGGCTTGCAAGCGGATTTGAGAGGGAAGTTTTTAAAGATTATAATGAAACTTCAAAAGAGTTTGAAAACTTTAAAAAACAAAGATTACAGTCTATTTTTGATGAGAGTAAAAAGTATAAA